>PLYK01000087.1 GCA_003151775.1 Geobacter sp.
GGAGACCCGAAAACCGCTTACATGTGACGATGTCATGAAGAACGCCGAGACCTATAAAGAACAGGTGTTCAAGATTCTTGACCCGATAAAGACAAAGGTGGTTTTCAATTCCGACTGGCTGCACAAACTTAATGCTACCGATATGATTGCCCTTGCATCCAAATATACAGTGGCCCGCATGCTTGAGCGGGAGGATTTCAGTAACCGCTTTGCCAACCAACTTCCCATCAGCATCCATGAATTTCTTTACCCGCTTATTCAGGGGTATGATTCGGTGGCGCTCAAGTCCGACGTGGAACTGGGAGGGACCGATCAGAAATTCAACCTGCTGGTTGGTCGCGAACTGCAACGGGATTGGGGACAGCCACCGCAGACGGTTATTACCATGCCGCTTCTGGAAGGGCTGGACGGGGTAAACAAGATGTCCAAGTCCCTGGGCAACTACATCGGCATCAGCGAACCGGCCGACGAGATCTTCGGCAAGGTCATGTCCATCTCCGACAACCTGATGCTGCGCTATTACGAGTTGCTCTCCGACATGCCGCTGGCAGAACTGGACAGGCTGAGGGCCGGGCTGAAGGACCATTCCGTCCACCCCATGGCGGCCAAGAAGGCATTGGGCCGCGAGCTCGTCTCACGTTTTCACTGCCCTGGGGCCGGCGTGGCCGCGGAGGAAAATTTTGTCAAACGCTTCAAGGATAACGAGATCCCGGACGAGATGCCCCAGGTCAGCTACCCCCTGGCCAACGGCGCTGTCCTCTTGGTCAGGGCCATGACCGAGGCGGGGCTGACCAAGTCCAACGGCGAGGGAAGGCGCTTAATCGACCAGGGGGGGGTCAAACTGAACAACGAGAAGGTCAGCGACACCAACCTGGAGTTGGCCGCCCCCGGCGAATACATCGTCCAGATCGGCAGGCGCAGGTTTGCCAGGATTCTGGTTGCCTAATCAACCCTGACGCCATGATCCCAGGGCACTCTTTACGGAAGGTTTCATCTCTTCCTCTGCCCTTCCGTGGTACAATAAAAATTAGACATTGAACGTGGAAAAGGGGGGACGCAATGACCACGCGTATCGAAAAAGACACCCTCGGCGAGATGGAAGTCCCGTCGGAGGCCTATTACGGCGCCCAGACGGCACGGGCGGTGCTCAACTTCCCCATCTCCGGCCTGAAACCCCATCCAGCCTTTGTGTGGGCCACGGTGGCCATCAAGAAGGCTGCGGCCAAGGCCAACATGGCCGGCGGCAGGCTCTCTGCCGAGATCGGCGCCGCCATCGTGACGGCGGCCGACGAGGCGTTGGCAGGCGCATTGGACGAGCATTTCGTGGTCGATCCCTTCCAGGCGGGGGCCGGCACCTCACACAACATGAACATCAACGAGGTCCTGGCCAACCGGGCGCTGGAGCTTTTGGGCCGTCGGCGGGGCGATTTCTCCACCCTCCACCCCAACGACCACGTCAACATGGCCCAGTCCACCAACGATGTGATCCCCACCGCCATCCGCCTGGCCTCGCTCAGAATGCTCGACCCGCTGCTGGAGACCTTGGAGGGGTTGGAGAAGGCATTAGCCGACAAGGCCCGGGAGTTTGATCCGATCCTCAAATCCGGACGCACCCATTTGCAGGATGCGGTGCCGATCCGCCTGGGGCAGGAGTTCGGCGCCTATGCCGCGGCCATACGCCGGAGCCGCGAGGGGTTGGAGGGTTGCCTTCCGGCGCTGTTGGAATTGGGTATCGGCGGCACCGCCGTGGGCACCGGCCTGAACGCCGAGCCGGACTACATCAGGCGCATCGTGGAGGAGTTGGCCGCTGACACCGGTTTTCCGGTCGCTACCAGCGCCAACCTGTTCGAGGCCATGCAGAACATGGAACCCTTCCTGGACCTCTCTTCGGCCCTGCGGGGGGCTGCGGTCACCATCGGCCGCATCGCCAACGACCTGCGCCTGCTCTCATCCGGACCGCGCACGGGACTTGACGAGATCCGCCTGCCGGCGGTCCAGCCCGGCTCCTCGATCATGCCGGGCAAGATCAACCCTTCGATGGCCGAGATGACCAATATGGTCTGCTTTCAGGTGATCGGCTGCGACCAGGCGATCATGCTGGCGACCCAGGCCGGACAGTTGGAACTGAACGTGATGATGCCGCTGATCGCCTACAATGTGCTGTTCGCCATGGAACTGCTCACAAACAGCGTGCGCAAATTCACCGAATCGTGCATACTGGGGATACAGGCCAACGCGGAACGCTGCCGCCGCTACCTGGAGGATTCACTGGGGCTGGCGACGGTGCTGGCGCCGTACATCGGCTACAACGCAGCGGCCGAGGTGGCCAAGGAATCGGTCGCGACCGGCGCGTCCATTCGTCAGATCGTTCTTAAACGCGGCCTGATGCCGGAGGAGGAACTGGAAGCGGTCATGAAGCCGGATCATCTGACCGAACCGGGGTTGCCGTTGCGCTGATACCGCGTGAGCGGAGAGACACATGGCTGAAAAACAGTTTATACCAAAAAGGAGAACCGCCGTGATGAAAGAGGAAGTCGAAAAGGTACTAGAAATGGTGCGTCCCGGCCTGCAGGCAGACGGCGGCGACGTGGAGCTGGTCGAGGTGACCGACGACGGCATCGTGAAGGTTCGCCTGACAGGCGCCTGCGGCAGTTGCCCCATGTCCACCATGACCCTAAAGATGGGCATCGAGCGGGCCCTGAAGGAAAAGGTGCCCGGCGTCACGGAAGTGGTGCAGGTATAGCCATTTAACCTAAATAAAGCGGTTAACCGCCGATGAACGCCGATACACGCCGATAAATCAAAAGCTTGAGAACCTTTTTCCTATACTTTTACCCATAAGCGGACGACCCGGCATGTTCCTGCAACAACTCATCAACGGTATTGCCCTCGGTTCCACCTACGCCCTGATCGCTCTGGGCTACACCATGGTGTACGGCATCATCGCCCTGATCAACTTCGCCCACGGCGAGATTTTTATGGCAGGGGCATTCGCCGGCCTTTTGATGGTAGGGGTCTTCAAGCTCAACATCTTTCTGGCCATGGCCTGCGCCATGATCTTTTGCATGGTCCTGGGGGTCGTGATCGAATTCATCGCCTACCGCCCCCTGCGCAACTCCTCCCGGCTCTCGGCGCTCATCTCGGCCATCGGAGTCTCCATCTTCCTCTCCTCGCTGGCCTTGATGGTCTTCGGCGCAAACGCCAAGGGCTTTCCCGACCAGGCCTTTCCTTCGCGGCAGATCCATATCGGCGACGCGGACATATCGACCCTGCAACTCCTGATCATCGGCGTTTCTGCGGCACTGATGATCGGCCTGGAGTTCATCGTCCAAAAGACCAAGATCGGCAAGGCCATGCGGGCCACCTCCGAAGACTACAACACCGCGGCCCTGATGGGGGTCAACGTCAATTTCGTGATATCCTTCACCTTTGCCCTCGGTTCGGCCCTGGCGGGTGCCGGGGGCGTACTGGTGGGAATGCTGTTCAACGCCGTTTCCTTCAACATGGGCCTGATGGCTGGCCTGAAGGCCTTTGCCGCCGCCGTCCTGGGGGGCATCGGCTCCATACCGGGCGCCATGCTGGGCGGCCTCCTGCTGGGCGTGACCGAGGTATTCGGGGTCGCCATNNACCGGCCTCCTGGGCCGCAAGATCCTGAAGAAGGTCTGAACATGCTGCAAGGCCTGGTCAACTCCATCGATCCCTATTTCCTTCAGATCCTGGTCAACATCGGTATCGGCATCACCCTGGCGCTGGGCCTCAACATCATCACCGGCCTGACCGGCCAGCTCTCCCTGGGGCATGCCGCCTTCATGAGCGTCGGCGCTTTCACGGGTGCGCTCCTGACCCTCAAGACCGGCGCCCCGTTCTATCTCAACCTCCTTTTTAGCGGTCTCATAACCTCTGCCGTGGCCGCCCTGATCGGCTGGCCGATCCTGCGGCTGACCGGCGATTACCTGGCCATCTGCACCCTCGGTTTTGCCGAGATCGTCAAGGTGGTCTTCCTCAACCTGGAGATCACCAACAAGGCCCTTGGGCTGACCGTCCCCGCCCCCCGGTCGGAACTGCCCATGCCGGTGATCGTGCTGATGGTCGCCATTTTGACCATCGCCGCCTCGGCCTTTATCCAGGATTCCCGCTTCGGCCGGGCCCTCAAGGCAATCCGCGACGACGAGATCGCGGCGGAATCCATGGGCATCAACATTGCCCGCTACAAGGTGCAGTCCTTTGCGGTCAGCGCCTTCATGGCCGGGGTCGGCGGCTGCCTCTATGCCCATTTCCTGGGTTACATCAACCCTTCGGACTTCGGCTTTCTCAAGTCCATCGACATGCTCAGCATGATCGTGCTGGGCGGTCTGGGCAGCATCCCCGGCGCGGTCATCGGCGCCTCGATCCTTTCAGCGGCGCCCGAATTCCTGCGCTTCATGTCCCAGTACCGCATGCTGGTCTACGGGGCGCTCCTGGTCTTCCTGATGGTCTTCCGGCCCAATGGGCTCCTGGGGGGCGTCAACGTCGTTGGCCTGGTGCTGCGCAAGCTGGGGATAAGGCCGCACCGCGCGGCCCGCAATCAGGAGGGGAGACAGTGACGGCACTGCTCAAGCTCGATAACGCCACCATCCGTTTCGGTGGCCTTGTTGCGGTGAACGGTGTCGACCTCGAGGTAGAGAAGGGCGAGATCCTGGCCCTGATCGGCCCCAACGGGTCGGGCAAGAGCACCATTTTCAACATGATCACAGGCATCTATCCCCCCACAGAGGGGAGCATCAGCTTCAACGGCAAAAGCATCGCCGGGCTGCCGCCGTACGTCATCGCAGGCAGCGGGATCGGCCGCACCTTTCAGAACATCCGTCTGTTCAAAGAGCTGACCGTCCTGGAAAACGTTCTGATCGGCGCCCACACCAGGGGCAGGTGTAATCTGGCCGGCGCGCTTTTCAAGCTGCTCCCCTTGGTGCGCAAGGAAGAGGGCCGTCTCCTGGAGTCGGCAATCCACTGCCTGACCCAGGTCGATCTGGCCCACAAGGCCAGCGAGCAGGCCTGCAACCTCCCCTACGGCGAACAGCGCCGCCTGGAGATCGCCCGCGCCCTGGCCATCGAACCGGCCCTGATCCTGCTGGACGAGCCGGCAGCCGGCATGAATCCCCAGGAGAAGCACACCCTCCTGGAGATGGTGCGCAACATCCGCGCCGCCGGCGTGACCGTCTTCCTGGTGGAGCACGACATGAAATTCGTCATGGGGCTGTCGGACCGCATCGCAGTCCTGGATTACGGCGTCAAGATCGCCGACGGCCGGCCCGGGGAGGTCCGGACCAACCCGGCCGTGATCGAGGCCTACCTGGGGAAAGGGGCCACGCACTGATGCTGTCGGTCGAGAACCTTTCCGTCAACTACGGCGCCGTACGCGCCCTGCGCGGCGTCTCCTGCCGCGTCGGGCAGGGAGAGATCGTGGCCCTGATCGGCGCCAACGGCGCCGGCAAGACCACCATCCTCAACACCATCTCCGGTATCGTCCCCTCCATCGGCGGCGTCATCGCCTTCGAAGGGACGCAGATCACCCGCATGGCTCCCCACCTGATCGTCCGCAAGGGGATCTGCCAGGTCCCGGAAGGACGCCGCGTCTTTGCCCGCATGAGCGTGCTGGAAAACCTGGAGATGGGCGGCTTCATCCTCTCCGGGAAACATGAGGTCGCCCAGGGCATCGAGCGGGCGTTCGGCCTGTTTCCGCGCCTGGCCGAACGCCGCAAGCAGCCGGCCCGGACCCTGTCCGGCGGCGAGCAGCAGATGCTCGCCATGGCCAGGGCGCTCATGTCCAACCCGCGCCTGCTCCTCCTGGACGAACCCTCCATGGGGCTGGCCCCCATGCTGGTGGAGAAGATCTTCGAGATCGTGGCGGAGATCAACAAAGCCGGCACCACCATCATGCTGGTGGAGCAGAACGCTGCCATGGCCCTGTCCATCGCCAACCGCGCCTATGTGCTGGAAACCGGCGAAGTGGTCCTGTCCGGCGACGCCGGGGAGCTGGCCCGCAACCCCGAGGTCAGGAAGGCCTACCTGGGCGAGTGAATCACCCATGCCATCCGTAGTTACGCCCTGCCGGGAAGGATGAACCCGGCAGGGCGTTTTTTGTTTGGTTAGTGGGTAGGGGCGCATTGCATGCGCCCGCAGGGTGGGCTTGAGGAGCCGTAGAGGGAGTGGGACAAAATGATACAAAATAAGGCTCCCGGAGATGTTCCAGGAGCCTTATTTGTGTGATAACACGGGGTTGGGGGTAATGTTATTTTGGTCGATCATTCATTTCGCGCCCCTCAAATATATGTCGATTACGCAGCAAGTTTCAGCGTCGTTGTAATCTCATTCCAGGGGACATCGATACGCTTCTGTTCATCGCGCTCGATAAGCCCCGCTACTTCCAGGGCGCGAACATCGTCGTAGACATTTTTGTAGCTGCGCTTCAACAGTTTTGCCAGCGCGTTGACGCTCATGGGGCCGGTCTTGTGCAGCGTTTCCAGGAGTTCAAGGCGCTTTGGGGTTATATGCTCCAGAAATGTTCTCATATCGCCGAAGTATACCCGCTCAACGGGTGTCTCCGGAATAACGCCTTTCTCCGCGTTTTCCAGGATTCCCATAACTTCCCGGTTAAAATCGTCTTCGTCAATAATGCCAACCTTGAAATCTCTTTTTTTCATCTGTTACCTCCCCGGCCTGCCAACCATGCCGCCTTATCGGCGTTGAAATCCTTGAATGTTTGTGGAAGGCTTATGAAGTCGTAAAGGTTTTTCCCTGACTATCAATGTCGCCTTCATACATCCCCTTATGGTAAAAAATACTATACCCATGCAAGGCGATCAATCAAAAATTTTGGTGTTAAGGTGAGAGGTCGAGATTGTCTCTAGGAAGAGGCTAACCCCGGAATGTCCCTCGGGTCAAAATCATACAATTAGAGGTTCCCGGAGATGATCCGGGTGCTTTTTTGTGTGATAAAGGTGTGTTTGGAGGATGCTCGAAAATGCAAATTATTTTAACATGCTGTTTTTTCGATTGAAATTTGTGTTTATGGGGAGTAGAAAGGGGTTTGTGGATTTTAATTGGGGGGATACTGCCCCCTAGTGAATATGAATAATGGAGACGCAGCCCCTCTTAGATTCCCTTAAGTATTAAAAATCGAGCACCGAACTAGCCCCTTGAGCCGATTGGAAACGTTAGGATGTTTCGAAGGAGTTGTCCAAATGAAAAAGGAAATAATTACTTTTATTAAGCAAAAAGACTATAAATTATTGAAGGAACTTGGACAAGGTGGTCTTGGTAAAACAATTCTCATTCTTGACCAAGAAATGGGTGAACAGTTTGTTTGTAAAAAATACTCGCCATATGATGATAGCATTAAAGACGAGTATTACGAATACTTCAAAAATGAAATTAAAGTTATGTATCAAGTATTTCACGCTAATATTGTGAGGATATTTAACTATTATATGTACCCAGAACAAAAAACTGGTTACATATTAATGGAATACGTTGATGGAAAGGACATATATCAGTATATTCGTGAAAATCCTTGGAGCACTGATTCAATTTTTGAACAAATTATTGGAGCTTTCACTTACCTTGAAAACCTTCAAATTCTGCATAGAGATATTCGTCGTGAAAATATCCTTGTCGCCAATGATGGCCAAGTTAAGATAATAGACTTCGGTTTTGGAAAGAAAGTTAAAAAAGACTCGGACAAGAAAAAAAGTATCAGTTTGAATTGGTGGTGTGAAGTGCCATCAGAGTTTCAGCAAGGCGTCTACGACCACTGCACTGAGATATATTTTATTGGCAAGCTTTTTGAGTCTATTTTATTTGATGGTAATGACGAAGCGCTTTCCTTTGACTTCAAGCACAACGAAATCATAAAGAAGATGATTAAGTATGATCCGAACGAACGTTATCGAACATTTTCAGAGATAAAAATAAATATACTTGAACATGGAATTGAATTTGATGATTTGTTTACTTATGATGAAAAGGAAACCTACAAAGCGTTCATTAACCAATTTGTAAATGCAATTGCTGAAATAGACGAATCAACAAAGTACAATACTGATTTGACTAAAGTAATTTCTGATTTTGATAATATATATAGGCAAAATATACTTGAAGATGAAATACAGAATATACGAGATGTTACAAGAATATTTTTAAATGGAACATACACATACTATAATATTAGAAAACTCTCCAAAAATGTTTTCCGCGACATGCTAAGAATGTTAAAGAGTGCTAACATTGAAAAGACCAATATACTGATGCTCAATATTCAGAACAGACTAAACCAAGTCGTTCGTAGCTCAAGATCAACGGATGATGACATACCTTTCTAAGAAAAAACTAGGGACTCTTCCCAGTTTATATGAGTAAAAATAGGGGAAGTGCCCCTTGTTTACCCTCATGATTGCATGCCTGAACCCCGCCGGGACCCCCGTCCACCTTGTATGATTCCAAGGGTAGCCCAGCCGAAAACAACTCACGCCGCCTGTTTCATCGGGGTTACGTGCAGCTCAATCTTGCCGCCAACGGCCTGTCGGGCAACCTTCAGGTCGTATGCGGTCTGGAGATTCAGCCAAAATTCCGGAGTTGTCCCGAAAAAACGGGAGATGCGCAGCGCGGTGTCGGCAGTGATGGAACGATTGCCGTTCAGGATAGCCGTAATCCGGTTTGCAGGCACATGCAGGGCTTGCGCAAAGGCATTGGCCGTCATGCCGATCTCGGCAAGTTCATCCTTCAGGATTTCGCCGGGGTGTATGGGACGCATGGCATTCATAGAATTCCCGGATATTTGCATTTTGTGATGTTTGGAGCTACCAGATGCGTTTAATACCATAATCAGAAAACACAGCATCGGCTGAGATAAAGGACATCTTTTCGGTCAACGCCTGAGATGCGAGAAGTCGGTCAAAGGGATCTCTATGGTGGAAAGGCAGTATTTCAACCTTGGCAACGTGTTTGAACTCTATGGGGAGTAATTGAAAGTCATTGTTTGCCATCTCTTCAGGCACGAAACGCTCAACCGGTTTGGAGAGGCGCAGTTTGCCAATACTCGTTTTTATTACCATTTCCCAGCAACTTGCAACGCTTACAAAACATTCATAACGTTCATTGGCAATAACGGAACGTGCCGTATCGGAGAGGATGGGATCATCGGCAACCCACCAGAGAAATGTATGCGTGTCAAGGAGCACACGCATTAGCAGTACTCTGCAAAATCGGTCAGCGGTCCGTCAAAATCAGGAGCAACATAAAGAACCTTGCCCTGTGCCGAACCAGGTTGGCGCCGTTTTGTTGTTTTTTTAACGGGCACGAGTTTTAAGATCGGCTTGTTATCCTTGGCGATGATGACTTCTTCACCGATTAATGCCTTCTGGATCAGCTCGGAAAAATGTGACTTTGCGTCGGCAATATTGAACTGTGACATATGCAAACCCTCCATATAGTCATCTTATATGACCATTGTGGACATGTCAATGGAAACAAATACATCACAAGATGCTGACGCAAAGGCAAGGCGGTTTATGAGCGCGAAAATCAAATACACGGATGAGCCGATGGACGATACACGGGTCGTTGCATAGGATGCAGCTTAGGCATGCAACGAAGTGGTGCTTTCCCCTATACGATCAGCAATCCAGGTATTGAGACTTTTACCTGCCTGTGTAGCTGCTATGAACGCCTTGCGGTGCAGGTCTGGTGTCAGGCGCAGCATGAGCTTGCCGGTAAACGGTTTCTCCGGGGCTTGACCGAGCTGTTTGCAAAAGTCGAGGTAGTCTTCAACCGATTCCTGAAAGGCACCACGAATTTCATCGACGGTGGTGCCCTGGAAGGTTATGACATCTCGTGTGTTGATCACCTCGCCGTGGAAAATGCCGGCGGCGTCATCGAACTCGACTTTGCCTGCGTATCCTCTGTATTCCATCATGGCTTGATACCTCCAGTCGCTCCAGTTAATCCCGGCTGGGCCGGCGTGGCAAATATCGCCTCAAGGATTTTGCGATGTTTGTTTTTCACAAACATATAGTATCATTTAGTGATACTATTATCAACAAAAATTGTGTGTAGGATTTAAAACAATGAAAAATAAAACAGCTTGACTTTGCCGAATTATTGCTTCTATGATGGACAATATTTGAAAGGCAACGAAGAGGAGTAGTAGTCGTTTCAGGCTTCCCAGAGAGCCGGTGTGTGGTGCGAACCGGTAAGCATGGATGACGAACTCGCCTCAGAGCCGCTTCGGTGAACCTATTGCTAGCCGAAGACGTCCTCCCGCGTCAAGGGTGAATTGAGGCCTGGCAGGTTGTCGTGTCGGGTGAAAAGGGTGGTACCGCGAATGTGCTTTCAAAGCCTTCGCCCCTGTTTGGGGCGGAGGCTTTTTCTATTTTCCATCAGCATGCCACTACGCCGGAATCCAAGCGACGGCGAGGCGAAACGACTGAAGTGGTGTATATATCAGTCGCAAGTCTTTCGACGAGCGAACGGCGTTGTGTACAACCAGGAAAGGAGCGTAGCGAGACATGGCAAAGGCACCGACGAAAAAACAGAAGCAGGACGACCGGCAACTCATCAGGATTTTTGACACCACGCTGCGGGACGGCGAACAGGCGCCCGGCAACAGCATGAATATCGAAGAAAAACTGCGGGTGGCGAAACAGCTTCAGAAGATGAACGTGGACGTGATCGAGGCCGGCTTCCCCATCGCTTCCGAAGGCGATTTCGAGGCGGTCAAGCTGGTGGCCCAACAGATCAAGGGACCCCAGATCGCCGGTCTGTGCCGCTCCAGCGAAAAGGATATCGACCGGGCATGGGAGGCGCTGAAGTATGCCGGCGAAAGGGGGCGCATCCACACCTTTATCGCCACCTCCGACATCCACATGAAGTACAAGCTGAAGATGGAGCCGGCCAAGGTGCTGGCAGCGGCCATCAAGGCGGTCAAGCGGGCCGCGTCCTACACCCCCAACGTGGAGTTCTCCTGCGAGGACGCCGTGCGGACGCGGCTGCCGTTTCTGGCCGAGGTGGTCGAGGCGGTCATCGATGCCGGCGCCACCACGGTCAACATCCCGGATACGGTCGGTTACACCATACCCTTCGAATACTTCAACATCATCACCTACCTGAAGGAGAACGTGAGGAACATCGACAGGGCCGTCATCTCGGTACACTGCCACAACGACCTGGGGCTGTCGGTAGCCAACTCCATCGCCGCCGTGCAGGCCGGCGCCCGCCAGGTGGAATGCACCATCAACGGCATCGGCGAACGGGCCGGCAACTGTTCCCTGGAGGAGCTCGTCATGGCGTTGCGCACGCGCCACGACATCCTTCCCTTTACCACCAGCGTGGCCACCGACCAGCTCACCCCGGCCAGCCGGCTTCTGACCAACATCACCGGCATCGCGGTCCAGCCCAACAAGGCAATCGTGGGCGCCAACGCCTTTGCCCACGAGGCGGGCATCCACCAGCACGGCATGATGATGGACAAGTCCACCTACGAGATCATGACGCCGGAATCGGTGGGGCTTTCCGCAAGCTCCCTGGTGCTGGGCAAACACTCCGGCCGCCACGCCTTCAAGAAACGCCTGGAGGAACTGGGCCACGACCTGGACGAGGACAAGCTCAACCGGGCCTTTGAGCGCTTCAAGACCCTTGCCGATCTGAAGAAGGAGGTTTTCGACGAGGACCTGGACGCCATCGCGGTTGACGAATCCCGCGAGGACGTGAAGTACAGGCTGGGGCACATCACCGTCACCTGCGGCTCCTTTGCCGTGGCCACCGCCACGGTGCAGCTCGAGATCGACGGCCAGCCGGTGCGCACCGCCGAACTCGGCGACGGCCCGGTTGACGCCACCCTCAAGGCCATCAAGAAACTGACCAAGACCAAGGCCAAGCTGCTGCAGTACAACGTAGGCTCCATCACCGGCGGCACCGATGCCCAGGGCGAGGTCACCGTCAGGGTGGCCGAGGGCAACCACACCGTGGTGGGCAAGGGTTCCTCCACCGATATCATCGAGGCCTCGGCCAAGGCGTATGTCCACGCGCTCAACCGTCTGAACTACAAGCAGAAACGCCTCAGCGAATCCCTCTGACCCGTTGCATTCCTGCCTTCTTTACACCGCCGGGCAGAGCACGGCAGCGGCATGACGCGTCATCCATAACAACGAAGGCCGGGCAGCAATCACGCCCGGCCTTTGTTCATTCCTACGGTGGTACATCTTCCCCATCCGATCTACACCGTCTTGTACAACAAAAACACGCCTCAATTGAAGCAGTTTTTGATATAATTATCAGCAAGAGCGTTTGCAAATCATGGAAGGAGCAGACAATGTCAGTAACACCTATTCCAGCGACTTCTCCTGTTCAGGTTCAAGCTACTCATAAATCGGGTGGTGGCGGTAGCCACAAAAGCAAGACGGCCCAGGCTAATCAGTTAGCGCATTCAACGAATGCCAAAGGGGCGAAGTCATCTTTTAAAAGTCAAATTGCACGCCGGTTGATGGAAGCCGACAATGCAACCATTTCAGATGAGTCAAAAAAGAAGGATCCCGGCGCGGGCAATGATCAGCATAAAAAATCACCTCGAAATTCAGAAAACACAAAAGATGACATTACCGAAGAAACCTCTGGCGTGCTAAACGTATTCGTCTGAGTATCCATAAGCTCCTCGGGTTCCAATTACTGCATCGGCAAGTAAAAAAATCTGGACAACTTGTAAAGGAGAAGACACATGTTCAACAGTTTAAACAAAAGTCTGGCATTTCTTTCAGCATTACTCTTGGCCGGCACAGTTTCCATCAGCCATGCCGGAGGCTTCAATGTCAATGTGGACATAGGTGTTCCAGCCCCCGCTCCTCCACCACCTGTCTATGCGCCGGCACCGCCGCCGCCTGCCTATGTGCCGCCTCCTCCTGTGATGCTCCCGGCCACACCGCCCCAGTTTGTCTACGTGCCGGAACTCGGCTATTACGTTGCCATAGGGACGCCATATGATATCGCGTATATCGGCCGTGACTACTATATCAACAGCAATGGCTATTGGTACCGGACCTCATACTACGGTGGGCCGTTGGTAAGGGTTGAACGAAGGATGTGGCCACCGCTCCTGGTCCGGCACGACTTGAGAGATTTCCGGCGTTTCCGAGATGTCGAGTTTAAGCGCTATGATCGTGACAGGGAGCACTACCGAGGGCAGTTGCACAGGCCGGAGGTAAGGAAAGAGGAACGGCGTGACGAGAGAAAAGGAGAAAGGTTTGAAGGGGAAAGACGTTAATGTAAATAGACAATAAGTTTTTCTCAGATGCCCCTCTGTGTGTTCCGGAGGGGCTTCTTCATTTCAAGTTAAAGAAATAAGCTTTTTCATGTTCCCTCCTAGTAAGCCCAGTATGGTCCCGTCCCCAAACTGGACTGGGTTCCCTCAATACCGATAAAGACGTTCCGACCCAAAAAGAATGGCAGGCCCCAATCGAAATCCGAAGAGTTCGCACCCAATTCGATAAAAACATTGTTTGATGTGTTGAAAAGAGTGGTGGCATTGCCAATATAGAAGTTGACGGTACCACTGGGCGAACCGGAATACCCAGAGTTTTTGGCAGAAAGAGTCAGAGTCGACGACGGACAAAAGTAACCACTCCCACTTGAAGATGATGAGCATTGAACTATCGTTGGATCATCAAAGTACAAACTATTTGACCCGCTGTCTATAAAGCATTCATCCGTAAAAGTATCCCCATTAAAGCTGGTGGTGAACTGGCCATAAGTCGGATCGGCAGGGTATCCCGTCACCGTCGTGGGCGGCTGATTGTTCGTTTGAGTCCCGATTCCAAGTATGAGACTCCCGTTTACAGAAGCGACACCCCCAAGCGCAACGCTTGGAAGTTCGACTATCACGCCGTTGTTGTCAACAGAAAGCGCTGCAACCGGGTTAATGACTTGATTGGCATTTGGCACCTTTGTCCCTGTGCATGTTGTTCCATTACAGGAATAATACTGTCCGTTGTTCGCGGAAGTTGTGCAGAGGCTGCCGCAATCCTGTGCAAAGAGCCCAACTCCCAGGATACCATTAAATCCAGCCTCGAAAGGAGATGTATCGGGGGTTGATTGCCTGCTGTTGCAGGCGCCAGGTGGAGCTGCAAAACTCTGATTGACAACATGAATAGGGATTTGGACAGCAGGCTCATTTCCCAGGATGACGCTGGCCATCTGGACCGGCCCCCACTCGGACGATCCATCACCAAATTGGATGCACTCCGCTAACAGTCCGGAACCTGACGCTACTTGAGTCAAGGGGACTGTCAGAGCTTGATTTAAAATGCGTAGCCCGGAGCTTCCGGTATCGAGGAGGATATCGGTGATTGTTTGGCAGTTTGTCGTTGACCCAGGTGCGCACACCGTGACGCTGACACACGGCTTGTTCGGGTAATTTGCGCTCGTCGCAGCAGAACAAAGCGCCCCGTTGACAGTAACCTGCATTATGTTGGCCCCCGCACTTGGAGCCGCAACCACCGTCAGCGTGGCGATCCCAAAGATATTTCCGGAAGAAGCCGTAATCGTTGTTGCCCCTGCCCCCATTGAGGTCGCTATGCCGTTTGTTCCGGTTGCGTTACTGATGGTAGCTACCGAGGTATTTGACGAACTCCAGGTCACGGAAGCGGTCAAGTCCTGAGTCGAACTATCGGAGTAGGTTCCTGTCGCAGTAAAAGTTTGTGTTGCTCCGGTCGTAATGTTCGGATTCGAAGGTTCGACAGAAATGGAAACCAGGGTCTTAGTTGGAGTTGGCGTTGGCGTTGGACCTGAGTTCGCAGTCGTCGATGACCCATTGCCGCTGCCGCAAGCAACCATCCCGAGAAGGAGCAACAAACCAATACATGCTTTACAGAATCTCATCGGCATTTACCCCATAAGGAATCAAACTTGGTGCATATGCTCTTCCCTTCAGTGATCGAATATGTCCCCATTTTTCAACAACGATATTCTTCGTAGTTATCTTCTGTTGGCGTTTCCCCGGATTCTTGGCAGTCTTATTATGGAACTCCGTATACTCTGAGGAATAAATTCCGAGGAGTTGTAAAAGATCCGGGTGAACATAGCCGTTCCAGGCAACACCAAAGACCACCCCGGACAGCGTGACGTATTCTCGCACCGTTACCGCATCGGCGGTGATTTCTTCAACAGAATACTTGTCTTTGACAGCCTTCGCCCGGTGATTTGCATGAAGGGCCTGAAGGTCTTTGCTGACCGTATCGGTTCCGCCGCCGAGGGTTGCGAATGCCGGACCGGCTACGGCCAATAGAGTGGCCGTATATAGTAAATATATTCTAGTCTTCAAATTATACCTCCATTTCCCTCAAATATTCCGTTATTGTTGCTTGGCCTTGCGGGGTGCGGAACCAAAGACTGTTGTATGCCCATCTGTTTGGCCCGGAGGCTTCTTCATTTCAAGATAATAATGTGCGAAATGATGGTGTTGGCCGTTTTGCAAGGGTTTGAGGAATGAAACCATGTCGAAGAAAATAATTGTGGGTGAATTGCGAGTAAATATTTCCCGTGCCTGTAAACCGGCTCTTATGACGAGTAATCACCGCTATTATGGACCAATGGTGACCTTGGTCTGTAGCACCTTATAAGAAGGATTGAACAGACCTGTTTTTTCCTTGCCTTCTTGCCGTAATACAATCGGCAACCCGCCGATGGAAGTCGTCCATCGCCTGCCTTCGGCGTTTTCATCGGAGAAGTCTGAAACTATGATTCGGCTGTCCCGCCCGTTGATCTTAGCATGTTCTTCCATAACTTGACGGTATTTCCGGTCGACAATTGCGGTATTCTCCAGATCAACTATCAGCATTTTTCGTACCTCACCGGGAGCCAGCGTCATTTCAGGATATTCCATATTGGTGGTGATATAGCCCGTCACCGGAATATCTTTATGTTCCTCCTTTCCCCCCTCGCGGGCAACCATTCTAAAAAAGTCCCCAATAAGTTTTCCTGATATCTCCTTGCGGTGCCCGTTGGTATCAACTATTTTATGGTAACTCACCAATTTCCCCCCGCAGATGCGGGCTTTCTCGCTACTAGTAAGGGAAAAATTCAGGAACCCGAAATGGACATTTACATTGGTATCGGCTTGAAAATCGCTGTTTTGAGCCGAACCGACCGTTCGCGCGCTGACTGTGCCGATATCTGAACCAAGACTTTGGATGATATAGCTTACTTCTACGGTGCGGATTTCATCATTAGATGCAGCAAAGACAATCCCGCAGCCAAGGGAATAAACTACAAATATCGTGCAGAGTGTTAACCTGATGGCCCAATTACAAAATAGCAGAGTTCTCATGCTCAATATTCTCTGTTTGGAGTAGCCTCATTAATACCGGCTTCATTCAATCATGTCCATGTGGTCGTCAA
Source organism: Geobacter sp. (assembly GCA_003151775.1). Taxonomy (GTDB): domain Bacteria; phylum Desulfobacterota; class Desulfuromonadia; order Geobacterales; family Pseudopelobacteraceae; genus Oryzomonas. The sequence continues at coordinate 16,420 of PLYK01000087.1, forward strand.
CGGCAGTAGAATCTAACGAGTATAGTTCAGCAATGAAGAACAGTCCGGCTGATACAATGACAGTCAGATATGCTATGGTAAATGCAAGGTTTTTCCCCTGCCAGAGTCCGCAGAACCAATCCGTGAGATCAGCGAGTAGAACATTTATCATTCCGCCGTAAAGTTCCAAGTTTGAAAGATATTTTATGGAAACCGCCAGATCATACCCTGGAGGGATGTCTTGTGCATTTTGGTAAATGAAGAAAGATGATGCTATGCCGGCAAGCAAGATAAATGATGCCAGCAGCTTAATACGTGTCTGAAGGGTCGAATGAAGTTTGAATATGGCGGTCATTTTAACCTATCGCATCTGCCTCTGTGAAAACTGTTCAGATGCTTCCCCTTAGTTCTCAAGACGGCGTGTTTGTGAAAAAAGTTACAACAATTTACATTATTTTCAGCATTTACACTTTCAACTCCGGTATGGCTTACTTCCGACTATTGACTTTGGCGCTTTCCGGTGGATAATTCATCATTGCAGCTTGCCCTGTGGCCATCCCTCCGGCTACGGGGCGTTTTTTTATGAAAATTGAAGGCCGGACAGCAATAACGCCCGGCCTTCGTTCATTCCCATGTGAATCTCCCTAGCCGATCTTCACCGTCTTGTACAAAAAGTTCTTGAACTTGTACAGCCGCAGCTTCTCCTCTTCCGCACCCCCGTCAACAACCGCCTTGAGGTAGCGCGCCACGGCAGGCAAGGTCTTGCCGGCCGTGGCGCGCGCCTTCTCGATCACCAGCCGCACCGTCTCCCGCGGGATATCGCTGCGGGAGAACGGCTCGTAGACCTCGCCCCAGAAATCGCCCCCCCCTGCGATCCGTTCCAGGATGTCGTCCGCAAGCCGTTCATCCAGGTCGCGGGCCGGCGGGAGCTGCCGGGCGGTGCCCTCGGCCCCCCCCATGCCGGCGATGGCCTGGAGGATGGCGTCGCCCGTGATGACGTTCTTGCGCCGGAAAAAGAGCGCCCTGAGCAGGATGCTGCGCAGTTCGCGGATGTTGCCCTTGTAGGTGTGCCGCGTGAGGATCTCCTTGGCCTCCATGGTGAGCACGGGCGGCTGGTCCGAGGGCTCGTTTTCGCCCCGGTAGGTGCGGTACAGTTTGCCCAGGAAGTGCACTGACAGGTCGGAGATGTCCTCGCGCCGCTCGTTGAGGGAGGGCAGGCGGATGGAGAGTTCGGCCAGGCGGTGGTACAGGTCCTCCCGGAAACGGCCGGAGGCGATCTCCTCTTGCAGGTTCCTGTTGGTGGCCGCCACCAGCAGCACGCGGCTGAAACGTTCCGCGTTCTCCCCCAGGCGCACGAACCCGCCGTTGTCCAGGAAGCGGAGCAGTTGCACCTGGGTCTTGGGGTCGGCGTCGCCGATCTCGTCCAGGAAGACGATGCCGCCGACGGTCTCCTCAAGGATGCCGCGCCGGTCGGTGTAGGCGCCGGTAAAGGCCCCCTTCTTGTGGCCGAACAGCTCGGAATAGGTGAGATCGCCGGCATAGGCGGCGATGTTGGTCTTCTTGACCGGCAGTTCGCCCCCAGGATTGATCTGCCTGCGGTAGAGGCCGTTCAGGTTGTTGTAGAGGTTGTTGAAGAAAAACTCCTTCCCCGAACCGGTGGGGCCGGTCACCAGGATCGACGGGAGCCCGATGGTGGCCTCCTGGAAGATGTTGCGGTTCCAGGAAACGATCCGGTTGAAGAGCGGCGGCGAGACCGTGCTGATGAACTCCACCACGGCCTGGGAAGCGGAGCTGTTGCCGATGATGTTGCCCAGGCGGTAGGAGGAGACTTGCGGGTCCTTGTAGGCCACGTCGCTGGTCAGCCGGTTGACCTCGCCCTGGAGGCGTTCGATGCGTTGCAGGTCCGAGATGTGCCGTGCGGTCAGCGAGCCGATGATCTGCAGGATACGGCGGTGTTCTTCGCGGAAATAGTCGTGGTACAGGGAATTGAGACAGATCACCGCGATCACCTCGCCGTCGCAGATGACCGGCACGGCGATCTCGCTCTTCAAAAGATCGCTCATGGAACGGTGGAAGCCGCCGGCGTGCTGCTCCTCCTCGACCCGCGCGATGATTTTGGGCTGCTTGGTGAAGGCCGCGTAGCCGGTCAGGCTGCGCTCCTCGGGCGGCAACTCCTCCCCGCCGATCAAAAACGGCGGGATATACTTCTTGAACCACTCCTTGTTCTTGGCGCCGATGATGTTCCCGGCCTCGTCCTCCACCACCACCCATCTGACCCCGTCCCGCTCGCTGACCACGGCGATGCTGCCGGTATCCGCGCCGATCAGCTCGGTGGCCTTGGAAAGCACCTTGGTTAAAAACGGCTGGAGGCTCTCGGTGCTCTCGTTCAAAAGGTCGGTGATCTCGGACAGCACCCGGATCTCCAGGTGTTCGCCCCCCACCTCGCTGATGACCCGCTCGACCATCTCGGCATGGGTCTGCAACAGCCCCATCTCAAAATCGTTGAAACGGTACAGGTCGTGGGAAAAGTAGTTCACCAGGCAGATGATGCGGCGGCTCTTGGGCTCGAAACGGGGCACCACGTACAATGAGCGCAGGGCCATGGCCTCGGTCAGCTCCCGCTTTTGCAGCCGGTGCTGGGTCAGGTCGGCAATGAACATCGGCCTGAGCAGGCGTTCATCGTCGATCACCGCCTGGTCGTTGACGTACTGTGAGATCAGCGACTTCCCCTTGTGTAGGTCTATGGTGCCCTGCTGGTCGTAGAGGGCCTTGAGCTGGGCGTCTTCCGAAGAACTGGCCAGGATCTCCAGCTCGTCCACTGCCGTTCCGGGCTGATGCCTCGGCACGAGCACCGAGGCCAGGGAGAGCTTCTCGATCAGCCGCACCGCGGACCGCACCATCATGCCGGCCGCCTCGCGGGCCTTTAACTCCTCCAGGCGGCGGGCCAATTGCACCTGCTGGTGGTAGATGCGGGCCTTGTCGAGCCGGTCGGCCACGAAACCGGCAAAGTCGGCTAAAAGCGACTTGTCCCGGGCATTCAGGACCTCCCCGCCGGTCTCGCTGTCGATGCAGAGCACGCCGATGGACTTGCCCAGGCTGACCACCGGCATGATCCAGGCGGCCCGGAAGGCGAAGGTCTCGGCAAAGAGACGGTCGGCCGAACGGGGCAGGGCGGCGGCGCTCCTGAAATCCACGGGATACTGGCTGACAAAGACGCTGGAAACCACGGTTTCGGTGGAAATGATCGGGAAATTCACATCGCGGATGGCCGCCGCCTGGTCGCCGGTGGCATAGACGCAGGAGAGAGCCCCGCGGGTCAGGTCTTCAAGGTAGATCCGCACCCGCTCGCTCCCCGACAGCAGGCGGGCCCCCTCAGCAAGGGCGTACAAAAGCTCCCCCTGGTTTTCCTTGCCATAAGCGGCGATCTTGACGCGCAGGGCCGCCAGCCTCGTATCAATGGGCATATACACTCCTTAGGGACTCGGAACTTAAGCGAGCAGGGATCAAACCGATGGGCGAGCAGCAGACCGGATCGGCGAACTCCACGTTTACTCGCGACGTGTTGTGAGTAGATAAGTTACACACTTTGAGTGTAGCGCGGGGGGGGCGGCATGTCAAGCGGAGCGGATGACGGCAGAGGGACATTGAGATAAACGCAAAAGGGAAAAACCTGTAAAGGCGTTTGGAACTGGGATGAATGGGATAAACGCAGATAACGTCAAAACCAAAATTTAATCGGGGTTAGAATCTATCGGCGTTTATCCCATTCATAGGCGGTTACATAAAGATCTTTGCGAAGGATTATTTGGGGATAGACTGCTTGTTGATCTCTCTGCGACACATTTGATGTCCCCTTATTACCCCCTGGACGTTTTTCCTCCCCTCCTAGTTTAGGAGGGGGCGGGGGTGGTAGTCTTCATCACCATATCTCGCGGCGACTCATTTGATGCCCGTCCCCTTATTATCCCGCTGGTAACCTGACCCCGCTGGTAACCCCCTGGTCCTGATGGTCACGCCGAAACACCGAAAGGGTCTATATTCTCCTGCTCTAAAGTTTTCGGTGGATTTGTAGAAAGCATGGCTTCTGCAATTGGCATAACTTCCAAATTTTTATCTGCAGTTCGCCTCACTTCCTCAATCCGCAGATTATGATTAGGCTGCCCGTACAACGCCAGCAAATCCGGAGTCATCAAATGCGGCTTTAGCGTCCGGGTCAGAAGGCCCTGGATATAAATGAAGATTTTGAGCCCACCTTCATCAATATCGCCCCAATGAAAAAAAGGGATATCGGATGGCAAGGAAGCATCAAGCAACCGCAGAAAATCCGCAATTCCCGGTGCAGGAAATCCGGCTGTATAAAGTATCAGGCCATTATCTTGAATCTCGGCAGTGTAGCGGTTGAAACTGGCGAGGTTTTCAATTGTGAGGACGAATTCCGGCATCTTCTCAGAGCACACTTCCCGGACAGCTTGCGGTGGCAGTCCCACAAATGGCTGAATGCCTGCACAGTCAATGAGACGGTCAGTGAGCTTTAGAGTGACCGGGCCACGAATCAATAATGGATGAGGAAATTTGACAAGACCCAGTATCTCCATTAGTTCGTCTTTTGTCAGGTCAGCCGGATGATACATTTTCCAGATCGACGCAAATCGGGTTAAAATAGCTTCCATTGCCTTTGATGACCCCAACTCCCTGATACTGAAAGTTCTCAGATCCAGATTGCGATGCCGACCGGCTGCCACTGCTTCCAGCGCTCGGACCAACAAGCGGGCTTGAACGATATCGCCGGATGACAAACCTCCGGCTGATTGATTCCGGCTCCACATTTTCAAAACTTCTTGAACCCATTCATTGATCCAGGTTTCCCGGCCGCTAAGCTCTCTCTCCAAAATCATTCGGGCATCTTCAGCCTGCTTGGTAGCCAAAGAAATCCCCAAATAATGAGCCAAAACCGACCCATCCTCCAGGGTGATCCGCTTTAGAATGTGTTTTTCATACCCCCGTCCCCATTCAAGTGTCACCGCTCCAGATGATTCTGCTTCGAGGAGCCCGGCGTGAAGAGCTTCTTTAGCATCTGGCAGAGTTGCGTCAAAATATTGAGGCGCACGGGTTTCGCTAATTGGTAAGCGTACCTTGCGAGTATGATCAGGATCACTCTGCCAAGCATTGAGAAGCTTATTGAGCAATTGGAGGCTAGACTGGTTCATGCAGGAACTCCGCTGTTCCCGACGCCTGCCGGTAAGGGTTGTCTGACCTCAACAAGGCCCGCATTGCAGGTTTGATCGATATAACCTCTGTTTCAACCGTTCCGCCGTCCCTCGTGACCCAGACAATCGTATCCATGACCTCGGCCATGGTCGCGTACTTTTCATCCGGTGCTGCAACAATGAGTTGGAGTTGGATGTTTTTCAGAAACTCAATGCAGCTGTGACATGTTGACACACTGAGTTTGGAGAATGCCTCGTCGAAGACTGCCACGCTCATGCCGCCATGAAATTTCCCATATTCTTCTTTAAGCCGATAGGCCGCCGCAAGCGATGCACCAATGGCGACATAGAAAGGCGTCTGGTTTTCACCCCCTGAACCCTTCTGAATACGGTGTTGAAGATCGGCAGTCGGAGTTCCTTCCGTGTCGCACATCTCTACCTCAAAAACGAGATAATTCCGATAATCTTGCAGCCGCTCGGCAGCCTTTGGGTCTTGCAGTGCCGTCGTGATATCATCCAATGCCTTTCGGTGCGGGTTGTCCGGGTCTGCTGCCGGGTCGAACAAACCGCCTACTTCGCGAGAAACAGGGCTATTACATGCCTTGGCAAAGTCAATGATGTGCTTGAATTCCGGATTGGAACTGGAGCGGAACTTATAGATTTCCCCATGGAAAGGATGCTTTTCCAGCGTCTTATTGAGCTGGGAGATTGAACCTCTAACCTCATTTAGTTTGTCGTTCAACCGTCCGACGAATTTTGAACGAAAGGTATCCTCTGCCTCATGCAGGGCACGAACAGCTTTGTCGCGGTAATCAGCCAGGGTGGTTTCAACGAGATGCTTTTTCTTACGTCGAATGGTTATAGCATACGCTTCAAACCCTTCGGGAGGGGATTCATCGCCCTCTTCAGTTGAGTACTTAAGATAATATTCCGTATACTCCTTGATGATTCGCTCATTATTATCTTTGATCGTCTTTTGCGCAGAGCTTAATTCCTGATCGGCCCTGGCGCAAATCGCCGCAAAATCCCCGGTGAACTGGTCGCGCCAGCGATCAAGGGTATCAGCTGCTTTGGCAGGATCAAGCAATGGATTTCCACGTTGCTCTTTTAATATTTGTTGTAACGTGTTCATTTGAGATTCAAGAATGTTCAATTGATCTACATTTTGTGCGTACTCTTGTTCTGCCTGGAGGCGTTTTATGTCCAAACCGACAAGGCTTTTTTTAACCTCATCCAGCTCTATTTCAAGTTTTCCAATCTCATTATTGAGATTTTGTTCTCGCTTATCCATGACCAGCACTGCAAGGTTTCCCTGGATTTCCTGAATAGCGGTTAATGCAATCTCCCTTTGATCAACCAATAATGCTAATGAAAAAGAGGCCTTACTCGAATAACTTCGTTTAAATTCATCCAGAAGATTCTTTAAATTACCAAGCTCTTGCTTATTTAGTTCATCACCATCCCTTTTAACCGATAATTCATTTAATTCCCGGTTGTATGCAGCCAGCAACCCTTCACGAGAACCCCTTCCCAGGATTGGCTGAACAGACTTCAGCTCAGAGACGGTCCCGCCCGAGCTTAACATCCCATCCGCAGTTGCTGCCCGGTCGTGGCGCAGCAGATCCTTTTCCGACTCCACACAAATGATATTCCCCAACCGGCGATTAATAAACGCACGGGCATGGACATCATCGACCGTTAGATGATCCGCCAGAGAACCTTTCTGTCTGGTGTCTTTCCAGCGTTCGGTTTGTGTTGTATTAACGATATGACAGCCTGGATATTCCAGACGTCCTTCGTGACGGTACAGATTGACCGCCTTTCTGGCCTGTTCGGGGATCACAACCAATGCCTCGCGGATATTTCCAAGAACGCTCTCAATTGTTGAGCGCCACGCCTCAAAGGTAACATCAACCAAATCGCACAATAATTTGGCTTCTATTCCATGCTTTTTGAAAAACTGTATCAGATTTTTTGTATTCGGATGGAGAGGAGCTTTCCCCTGTTGCAACTGTTTTACCGAATAGACATGTTCCTTGATTCTTGTCTCAATATCACGGAGATCGGCGCAAAGTCCATCATAACGGCTGTTCAAACCCGGCAAGGCATACTCAAGGGAATCTCTCAGTGAATTTAGACAGATATCAACTACGGGGGGATCTGACGGCCACAACTCTGAAACGATCATATTGTCATCTGGCAACAGCTTCATTAAATCAGAAATGACTTTAGAGAGTGGTTCCGTGACCGGTATGTGTTTTAGTTTTTCAAATCGCTGCAACAGCCGGCGTATTTCGCCGATTTTGCCGGTAACCTCACCCTTGTGCTGACTGGCCAGATCAAGTTCAAGTTGCAAGCGGCCACGTTGAACTTGGATGTCACAGTTCTTCAACTCTCCCCGTTTTTCGCCAAGATTCTCTTGCAATTTAGCCTGCCGGGATTCGAGAACGACCTTATCACTGGTCATCTGTTCCCGAGACTCTTCTAAGTCGGCCATTGCATCTCGTAAGGGATCGGCACGGCCTTCAATCTCCTCACTACGGGCCCTCAGCGAAACATACTCGGCCATAACCTGTTGAGCGCGGCCATGCTCCACCTTTTCACAGCAAACTTCAAGACGAGTCAAGTCGTCAACACGCCGACTAACCGAATCAGCTTTTTCTGCCATATCGCGGTAATTTTTCAAGGCACTTTGCAATTCCTTGATTTGCAGGTCGTCCCGGTCGAGCATGTAGCGGCGAATAAAATCGGTAGGATCAGATATTTTCTCCAGCCGGAAGGCGGCCTGTAGCGCTTTGAGAACGGTCTTGTCTTTATTTGGAGAGCCGGGGTTCTCGCTCAGGCAGCCGTAGAGATCCTGAGTGAATTTGCCCGCTTCATGATGAAATCGTGTGGATGGACATGTCTTAGCCAGGCGCTCTTTGACCCTCGCCCAGGGCAGAACAGTCATTTTGTCGCCTTCGTGCTGTTCGAGAAATAAATCTTTATGCCCTACCAGTCCGGGGCAAATGAATCGACCTTCAACATTTTCATCCATATCCGCCATGGAGGCATAAATGCCCAGCCCGACACAAGTAGTCTCACCTGTTTCCGTATCATGGAAATTCAAGGCAAGGTAGCAATTCGCTTTATCGCGTGGCTTGATCTTTGTAGCGAGTTCCGGTTTTTTGGGATCGGACATAACCCCCAGAACATATTCCCATAACTTTCGTGATGATTGTTCGTTACTCCCCCGATTGAGAATCATAAATCTCTTGTTTGCTCCGGTGAGCACTGTCTGGATGGCATCAAGCAAGGCCGACTTACCCGCTCCATTGTCGCCGATAAAGGCGGTGCTGCCAACAATTGAAATCTCAACCGCTTGCAGGCGAAACCATTGAACCAGAATAACTTTAGTCAATGTTTTCATCGTTACCCCCGGCTGCTTCGACAATGGTTCCTTCGCCTTCTCCGATATTGGCGTACTCCTCAAGTGCCTGTAGAAATCCGTGTGTCACCATATCGCGTACTGACGGACGTATTCTAAAGCGGATCGCCTTATCCTCGTCTTCGTCAATTTCCAAAAGCCCCTGGCGAGAGAATGTTTTCAGGATTTCGCGCAAGCGCACCAGACCCGGCCGTTTCCGGCCGGAGTGTGCTTCAAACGCTTCCACAAGAACGTTGCTGTCGGTGAAGGCCTGAGAATACTCACCGATCCGGCATTCCTGAGCAAACCGTTCGTAGATTACCCGTAGGACGAGAAGAAACAGAGAATGTTCCGTGTCCATATTAACCGTCAGAGACAATTCTCGGGGAACCACGCCAACATATCCGGCAGTACGGTCACAGACCAGGTCGAGATTGAGGGCATCAAACAGGTTCCGGTAATAATCCTCTGCATCGAGAATTTGATGATAAGAACGCTGGTCACGCTTCTTGTCGCCGAAAAGAAACTGTCTTTCCAGTGCAACGGATGCCGCACGGCGTAAATCCTCAGCTACCAGCGTTTCATCTTTATCGAGTATCCGCCTAAGTTCGTGGAGCATCTATTTATGCCTTTCTCTCAATGATAAAGTCGCTGCACTCCATCAAAGGGGTGTCAATCCGCCCCCCTGAGCGCCGGATGGAGAATACCGGCATATTCGCCATCGGCTTGCCCTTCATTTGATTAAGGAAGGGGATGAAGGAAAATGCCACAAGTTCCTCGACAGTCTCGACCGTAAAGTCCTTTGCAGTCATGGAAGTGCTTTCCCCCATCTGTTGTTCGATGAAAGCCGCCACTTTGGCCGGTGTTATATTGCGACGTTGGAGATATTCCTTCCCCAAGCGCATTCGTTCCCGTATTTCAGGACTGAGTTCTTGTTCTTCTTCCAGCTCGCTATAATGCGGTTGTCTGCGCTTATGCGGTTTGCGAACACTGCGATGTCCTATAAACCCCAGAGACAACCAACGTGCCGGTTGCGGTAGGTCAGGCAGCTCTCCATCATTATATTCCTGTGACATCCCGCCAAGCGCATTGAGCAATTTGATGCCACGATTGGTCAAGTCCGGCACGTTGCGATCCATGTAGCGAACCATTTCAGCCACTCGTGATTCCAGACGCATCCGGTACAAATCAATGGCGTCCAGACGTCGATCCACGGAGCGAAAGACCCTGGCAATGAAGTGAAGGTCGTGTAAAACCTTATCCCTCGCTTGAGCAGCGCCTATATTTTTATCTTCCTGATAAACCTTGGCCAATATGGCCATGGTAGGTTCAGAAAATTCTATATAGAGCAAAATATTGAGGACATTCGTACGATGACGGAAAGGGTTGTTTTCTGCTTGCAGGGATTTGTAATCAGATATCAGAAGATTCTCGACAAAATCGTCAAAAAACGTGGACAGTGCTAGTTTAGGGTTGTGCTGGCGCGTGATCTGTTCTTGAAAACCGCGCAATCCGGAGAAAATATTCTGTAGGTGACGAGTGAAGTCGCGTGCAGCCCTGACAACCTCGATGAAGGCATGGGCATTGTTTTCCGGTTGATTGGCAATCGCCTCTAACTGAAGATTGATAGACGCGATGGTACTGCCATAGTTCTTCTTCTCTGCATGGGCAACCCCTTCCAGGGCCTCCAGCAGCAGACTTGCATGGGGTGGCATTAGGACATTGACATGATATCCATCCTCTTCCTCTTCCAGCCAGCCGGTAGCAACAAGACGGTTGTAAATATAGCGGGCGGCGGAAGCCGGTGCATTGCTGATTTCCTCTCCAACTTCCCCTTCTTCTACGACTATACGGAAAAGACGCCCTTTGCGTTCCAGCAACTCCTCAATGTCGCGAATGATCTGTCCACGTCGCGGAAAGACGGCATCGTTGGCCATGTCCTCATCTGAGAAGGATCTGAACAGAAAGAGCAGTATTTCCTCAAAGATGTATCTGTTAGCCCCCGCTAAAGGCTTGAATATTTCGTCTGGCAGCTTATTAAAAAGCATTGCCACTCCTGTGCGTTCTGCCTGGAGAATTCCTAAAACTCATTCAGCTACTTACGTTATCGATTGCTTCAATTAGAGTATAGGCTTTGATTGAAATCGAATTTCGACCATTTGTTTGTGACTGTTTCTGTTTTTATTGTTTTACAACGAGATAACCACCTAAAAATACTTGTTACTCTTAGCACAAACCATTTTGATTATCCATGAGAATTAGCTTTCATGCCCCCCGGCGTCCGTCCAGTCAGCCAGTCGGCGCTACGGCTTTCCCGCCTCAATCAAAAAATACGGAACTATAACTAAAATGAAGGTACTGTTCGTCCCCCACCTTTGAAAAAGGGGATAGAGGCCCCAGTCTGTGCTATAGACACCAAAAGATTACTCACCGTTTTTGCGGTTTTCGGTGTGATTTCTGTAATTCTCTGAGTTAAAACGGGAGTATAGGTAGAATGCCCCGTGAATGGTAATTTTATTAACACTTTGGAATTGCATTGAAAATTGTGTTTTTGAGGTGCGGAAGAGGAAGAGCGCGTTTTGGGGGAGTTTTTCGGGAATTAGTTGTTTGATCTCCCTCTCATGCCGATTCCTGCACGGCGCAGAGCGCCGCGCCGAGCGCGCCGGTGATCTCCGGGACGCTCGGCACGAAGAGTTTCTTCCCCAGCGATTTTTCCAGCATCCCGCGCAGCAGGGGACTGTGGGCACATCCCCCGGCAAAGACGATCTCCTCTTCGACGGGAAAGCGCTTCACCATCCCGGCCACTCGTGCCGCCACCGCCTGGTTGATTGACTTGGCAATCCTGGAACGGCTCACACCGCGGGCGATGAGGGATACTACCTCCGACTCGGCAAAGACGGTGCACATGCTGCTGATCCGGACTTCCTCCTCCTCGTCGGCTGGGAGGGCGCCGAACTCTGCCAGGTCGTACCCCAGGGTCCGCGCCATGACCTCCAGAAATTTGCCGGTGCCGGCAGCGCAGCGGTCGTTCATCTCGAACTTCCGCACCCGCCCCTCGACGTCCAGGGAGATCACCTTGGTGTCTTGGCCGCCGATATCGATGACGGTCCTGCAGGCAGGAAAAAACTCCCGCGCGCCGCGGGCGAACGCCTTGATCTCCGTGACGGTGGGAATATCGCCGTGGACTTCCAGGAGGTGTCTCCCATACCCGGTCGCCATCACCCGGTCCGCCCCCATATCTCCCAGGATCGACCGGCAGCTCTCCAGGGGTTCGCAACTGGTCTCCCGGCGGTCGAACGAGATGAGCTTTCCGTCCGCCACCAGGGCCGCCTTGATGTAGCGGGAGCCTATGTCGATGCCGAGTGTTCTCATACTTAGAGGATTTCCAAAAATGCTTCGACGCGGGTCCTCAACTGCCCGAAGTCCTCCATGCTGTAGTCGGTCTCGATCTTCAGGAAGGGCCTGTTCACGCTCTTCTCCACCTTGAACGCCTCCATCATGTAGGGGGTGCAGAACTGGAGCGAATAGTGGATCACCCCGTCGGCGCTCAAACGCCCGGTCATGGCGTTGATGTTGCCGAGCCGCTCGTCGTTCGGGGTGAAGCAGGCGCAGTCGATAGAGAGGTAGCGCCCCGCCATCTTCGCGATCCCCTCCTCCACTGTGGCGAAGTTCTCATCGGACAGGTCGCGGAAGTTCCGCTCGCCGATGCACGCCTCCTCGCCGACGATGACGGCGCCGCTCCCCTCGACGATGGCGTGGAGCTTCCAGTTGGGGATCGCCATGGGGGAGCCGGAGACGAGGAGCCGCTTCGCCCCCTTGGCCGCCACGCCGGCACCGGACTTCACCCGCTCCTCAAGCTCGTCGCAAAGCGCGTTGGTCATCTGGGTGAACCGGACCGGGTCGTCGTAAAAGGAGATCTGGTTGACAAGGAGCGCATCGAGCCCGGAGATGGGCGCCGGGTCAGCGGCGCGCAGCGCGGAGAGCCGCTGCAGGGCCTTCCGCTTGGCATTCACCAGCGCCATCCCCTTCTGCAACCCTTCGACGGTTACCTTCTTGCCCGAGAGCGCCTCCATCTTTTCCCGGAAGCGGAACACCTCGCTCTCCCAGAGTTCTCGCCCCTTGGGACCCTTCATATTGGGGATCTCCATGACGTATACCTTTTTGGTGATCTCGTTGAAGATCTCGTACGCCTTCTTCTTCCCGTCGCAGGTGGTCTCGCCGACGATCAGGTCGGTCAACTCCACGTAAGGGCAGAGACCAGCCAGCTTGAACCCCATGAACCCCTTGATCAGGGCGCAGGTGTTGCGCGGGATGAACTTCTCCGCCTCCTCGCTCCCCACCTCGGCGCCGGCGCAGAGGCCGATGCAGACCCCGTCCACCGCAAGCACAAGCTCCTCGGGGACATAAACGCAAAAAGCGCCGACGATCGGCCGCCCCGACTCCTTCGCCTCGTAGACCTCCTTGATCCGCAGGCCGTGCACCTCGGAGACGACAAAGTCGAAGTATTCCATCCCCTTCGGGCGATTCTTCTGGGCCATGTAGATGTTTATATAGGCGTCAGAGAGCACCCCCAGGAGCCCCGCGTGGTTTTCCAGGTTCAGGCCGAGCTCTTTCCATATCGCTTCATACTGGTTCTCCATGACTTTCCCCCTCTTTGTGCGATATACGGCATGCGGAAATATGCTCCCGTGCATCAAAATAGTCTAATTGGTATTATCGATATGTGCACCGACTTTTATCTAAATAATCGATACAACATCCCCTTATTATCCCGCAACTCATATCGCACCGCCCGGCCTTGACCAATACGTTCCAAGATCCCGTTTGCATGCAACCGGTCCAGCTCCCGATACGCCGTGACGCGGCTGCAATGCGTCATGGAAGCAAATTTCTGCGTGGTCATTCCCCCCTCGAATCCATCCGGACCAGCATCCAGCAGCCGATTGACAACCTTCTTCTGCCGATCCGTCAGCTTGTCCTGGGCATGTGTCCGCCAGAACTCGGCCTTGGAGAAAACGCCATTGAGCATGTCATCGGAATGTTTGATCGCTCTGGCAAAACATCCCAGAAACCAGACCAGCCACCCGGTAACGTCAGATGATCCTTTTTGGGTCTTCTCCAAGATGCTGTAGTACTCTTCCCGCTCGCTCATTATCTGGGCAGAGAGAGCGTAATACCTGACCCGTTGCTTGTCATCCTGCGCCATTGCCATATCGGTCAGCGCTCGTGCAATTCGACCGTTGCCGTCGTCGAATGGATGGATCGTCACAAACCATACATGGGCAATTGCCGCGCGAATGATCCCTTCAACTGCTCCCTTGCTATCGTCCCACCACGACAGAAACCTCTGCATCTCTGCATCAAGCCTGCCGGACGGCGGCGCCTCGAAATGGACCTTTTCCCTCCCTATCGGTCCGGACAAGACCCTCATCGGCTCTTCGCCATCCCTCCAGCTACCGACCTTGATCTTATGCATACCGGAATAGCCGGTGGGAAAGAGGGCGGCGTGCCACCCCCAAAGGCGTTCGGAGGATAAAGGCTTATCGTAATTCTGGGTAGCATCGATAAGAACCGAGACGAGATCATCGACCCTTCTGTCAAACGGCAGTCCGGCAGCGGAAAACCCCAGCTTCCTTGCTACAGAAGAACGAACGGACTGAACATCCAACAGCTCGCCCTCAATAGCAGAGGTCTTGACGGCTTCTTCTACAAGTATTTCCGCCTGGGCCTGGTGCTCCAGATTGAACCCGAGACCGGCCACCTTGCTGAGGAGTTTTCCCTGTAACAGGCGGCTTTCTCCCAACGGCTTGAGGAGTGCGTCAGTATCCCATGTCAGGCTGGGCCATGTGGTATGCTGCCAGATGTATTTGCTCATGGTGATGTTCGCTAATCGCTTCAATTTGATATGCGATTAGTGTTTACCACAGTAATCCGTTAATGGCAAATCTTACGTAAAACTGTGAATGGTGAATTGTGAATGGTGATCGGCTGCTTATTGACACTTTCGCAGAAAAATCCTCAACCACCCCCAGCCCCCCTCCTAAACTAGGAGGGGGAATATCTGGCGTTTTTCCTCCCCTCCTAGTTTAGGAGGGGCCGGGGGTGGTAGTCTTCACCACCAACTCTCTCGGCGACTCATTTGATGCCTGTCCCTTTATTATCCCTCTGAACGTAAAACTGTGAATGGTGAATGGTGAGCTGTGAATATTGAACCTTGAACCTACACGTTTGAATTTGCGTTGAAAATTGTGTTTTTATGGTGTAGAAGATGAAGAGAGTGTGTTTGAGGAGTTTCTTCGTGTAGTTGCAGGTTGGAATTGAACCGGGCAAAAGGCTGGGCGTTAGGCATCAGGGATGTTTCATTCTTTCAGTCATGACCCAGAAGCCTACCTATAGTTGAACCTGACCTTAAAGGCGTGAACCTATCGACAAGGAGGCATCTATGGACTTGGAATTGAAAGACAGATTTATAGCATTGTGGTTGAAGCATTTTGGCAACGCACAATTGCCGATATGCCTATTCTATTCTGATGATGAGTCTTATGAGCAACTATTGCATCCGCTAAAGAACAGAATGTGTCTTATAGGTCAACTTGCTAATGTTTTTCGCGGTAAGGACCTGGCTTTCGTGGGTGACACAATCGGCTGTCCGGGTGGAAAGCGCTATCTTGGGTTTTCTCAGTCTCTCATGCCGAATTTCGAGCACTTTCTCTCCTGTGGCATTCCAGGCCAGATGGAAGGTGAACGCTACAAGAAGTCTCCGGAAATCGTCCGTGAGTTCATGCAGAATGCGCCTACCATGGTCGCCCCGGCCAAATATGCCGTCTTCAAACGCTGGGATAGGCTTACTGTCAATGATTGCCCTGAAGTAATAATCTTCTTTGCCCCACCGGATGTGCTGTCCGGGCTTTTCACCCTGTCCGGATTCGACGAACGGGATCGCAACACCGTCATTGCGCCGTTCGGGGCAGGTTGCGCCTCAATCGCGCAATATCCCTGGTTGGAGGGGAAAGCTACAGAACCGCATGCCGTGTTGGGCATGTTCGATGTATCGGCCAGGCCGTCTGTTCCGGAACAAGTGCTCTCCTTCGCCGTGCCCTTTTCAAAGTTCAAGCGCATGATTGACAACATGGATGAAAGCTTCCTGATCACTGAATCCTGGGCCAAAGTGAAGCGTCGGATTGCAGCGGCAGATAACGCCTAGATCAGATGAAGTGTAATGCGGTCACTCTCTAATTCCAAGTTGCATTCAAGTTGA
>PLYK01000019.1 GCA_003151775.1 Geobacter sp.
CGGTCGGCAACGATCCGGTCTGCCAGGGCCTTTTCCGGAATGGCGATCAGAAAAGAGCGGCCATCATCCAGTTCAACCCGGTCCATGCCGGTGCGAAATGCTGCCATTGGAATCATCCGATAGGAAAAGGTGCCAACCGGTGATTCAAAGGTCCGCGACCGTCCGCAGGTGACTGAGGTCACCGTCTCTACCCGTTCCGGCGTTAGGCCATGATAGTGCAACGCGTATTCGAGGGATACATAGGACGGACCATAGATAAGGTTGGCAAGGAGTTCCCGACAGAAGGGCCGGCGGCGTAGCGATTCGCCAAGGATATAGAGTCCCTTCTTGACACGGACGATGTCCCCTTTAGCCAACATGCCGGATATCTTCATCCGTGGACGGGCATATCCATGGATGGAGTCCAGCAGAGTCTGGTAATCAAACTCCTCGTAGGGAATGCTCTTCTGCAGCAGGGCGTTAGTCATGATCACCATCTCCCGTGTGATGGTAATAATTTAGCAGTTAACAACATAGTATGTCCATATTTTTTAGACATACTATGTTCAAATATAGAAATTAATCCCTTTAGTATTCACACTCGCTGGTTCAACCCGAGTGTCACCCCAAGAATCTTTGTAACAAAACGCTCACCATAGACCGGTAATGGGTCCAGCTCAATTCGGTACGCACTGCGTTCCAAATCGGAAAGCCTATGAAACACGCCGCATATTGCGCAGGTTTTGCTCATCAAATCCCTTGCCAAATTTCGCCGTAAGCGTAGCCGCCATTTTTCTCTTTAATAATCGGTTTGACAGATACCTAATTAACATCTAATATGGTACTGAATAAAGCATCAAACATATGGGGTGTACCATGTCCATCAGTCTGGCAGAAGACATTCATTCAGTTACCGATCTCAAGCGGCATACTCGGGAAATTCTTGATCACGTTCACCAGTCAGGTCGACCAGTGATAGTGACGGTCAACGGCCGGGCCGATTCGGTCATCATTGACGCCAAGGTCTACGAAAAACAGATGAAGGCGATGAACCTCGCCCGATTACTGTCCGAAGCCGAGGCCCAAGTATCCAACGGACAGACTCGCCCGGCCCGCGACTTCCTTAAAAAGTTCAAGAATGCCCGTAAAATATAAAGTCGAGATTTCTCCTGCTGCCGAGCACGATGTCGAGGAGATATGGGGTTACATCGCCGCCGACAGCCCGGAGAACGCCACTGCTTTCATCAGGTGCCTTGAGGAGCAGATCGTCACGCTTGAGCAGTTTCCCGAGCGCTGTCCTCTGATCCCGGAAAACGAGCAGCTCGGCACCGCCTATCGCCATCTTCTGTATGGCGCCTACCGAACCATATTCCGTATTGCCGGGAATACAGTTTATATCCTGCGCATCATCCACGGCGCCCGCCTGCTTGATTCATCCTGCTTCGAGGTATAAGGGACTCGGAACTAACCAATATACCGTTTTACATCTCATCTTCAGGCCATATTTGCCGNNCGGCAAATCTGACCTAAATCTGAGCGTATAACTTGGTATATCAGTTAATTCAGAGTCCCTAATGACCTCAAAAATGATATTTGCCCCTTGATATACGAAGTACACTGTGAAAATAAGCGGGTTCGGGAATTTCGTGGTTATTGGTTTCCAAAGAAGGCAACCATAAGGAGTTTACAATACAAAAATATTAAGCATTTCCTTAACCTTTTCAAAAAATTCTACAGGCTTTTCGTTCTTATCCATCATTAGTTGTAAACGTGCGTGCGGCCTCAGTCATGACCTATTGGAAAGCTGCCGCAATGCGGGTAAAACACGCGCCATATTTTTGATAAATCCGCTTGACACATTAGACCGACCGGTCTATTTTTACCCCATGAAGAAGAAAGACACACAGGGCGGGCTCATCCGGATCGGCACCGAGATGATCGCCCGGCAGGGTTACAACGCCACCGGCATCGATGCGCTCCTGAAAGAGGCCGGCGTCCCCAAGGGGTCGTTCTACCACTACTTCAGGAGCAAGGAAGAATTCGGTCTGGCGGTGATCGACCATTTCGCCGAACGCTTCGAGCAACGCCTGGAGTTGTTTCTCAACAATGAAGACGTTGCGCCGCTGGGCCGCATCCGCGACTTCCTGGAGAGCGGCTTGACACGCGTGACCCAAAACCAGTGCACCAAGGGGTGTCTGATCGGAAATCTGGGACAGGAACTGGCCGGCCTGAACGAGCGCTTCCGCGCCCGCCTGGATGAGATCTTCGGCATGTGGCGGGAACGGTTCGCAGCCTGCCTGTCCGAGGCCCAAAAACGGGGCGAACTTTCCGGCGCTGTCGATCCGGCCATAACGGCCGGCTTCATACTCTCCGGCTGGGAAGGGGCGATCCTGCGGGCCAAGGTGATGAAATCGCCCCAGCCGATGCGGGACTTCGTCGATGTCCTTTTCAGCGCCGTCCTGCGGCAGAATTGAGCCGTTTTTTACGGAACCAACAAGGGAGGAAAGCATGAAACAATCCGTTGGAGCAAAGACATTGGCCACCCCGGCACCGGTATGGCTGGTTGGGACCTACGATGAAGCGGGTGCGGCAAACATCATGACCGCCGCCTGGGGCGGAATCTGCTGTTCCCAGCCTCCCTGCCTGGCGGTATCGCTACGCAGGGCGACCTACAGCTATGCCGCCATCGAGGCGCGCAAGGCCTTCACCGTCAGCATCCCCTCTGAACGCCAGACGGCACAGGCCGACTATGTGGGGACCGTTTCGGGCCGCGATGGCGATAAATTCGCCGCCTGCGGCTGGACAGCGGTGAAGAGCGACCTGGTGGACGCCCCCTTTGTGGGTGAAGCGCCGCTGGTGGTGGAGTGCCGCCTGCTGCATACCCTGGAACTCGGCCTGCATACCCTGTTCGTGGGTGAGATCGTGGACGTCAAGGCGGACGAGGCGGTTCTGGGCGCCAAAGGGTACCCGGACATCACCAAGGTCAGGCCCATGATCTGGGACACGGCC
This sequence comes from Geobacter sp., assembly GCA_003151775.1. Classification (GTDB taxonomy): domain Bacteria; phylum Desulfobacterota; class Desulfuromonadia; order Geobacterales; family Pseudopelobacteraceae; genus Oryzomonas. The sequence continues at coordinate 2,989 of PLYK01000019.1, forward strand.
CATCGCGGCTACTATGGCGTGGGAGAATTCCTGGGCACGGCCTGGGAGATCGGAAAGGGACTCGGCCAATAAAGGAGGAACGCATGAGTTTGGTAACCATTGACCACAGCACCTGCCGGCGTGACGGCATGTGCAGCGAAGTATGCCCCCAGGGGCTTTTTGAGGTGGATGGCGAGGGATTCCCCGCTTTTCGTGCCGGCGCAGACCGGCACTGCATCGCCTGCGGCCACTGCGTCGCCGTCTGCCCCCAGGGCGCCGTCAGCCACGAGGCCCTGCCCATGGAGGACGCGCACCTCATCGATCACACCCTGGCCGTTCCCATGCCGGCCTTGAACCAGCTTCTGAGAAGCCGCCGCTCTGTCCGGGAATTCCGGGAAGATCCGGTGCCGCAAGCCCTGGTCGGGGAGCTCATCGACGCGGCCCGCTGGGCGCCCTCGGCCGTGAACCGCCAGCCTGTGCACTGGCTTATGATCCAGACCCCGGCCGAGGTCAGACGCCTGGCCGGCCAGGTGATCGACTACCTGCGCCAGATCAACACGCTGGAACCACGGTACGCGTCGTTCATCGAACAGTGGGAACAGGGCAAGGACCCGATCCTGCGCAATGCGCCCCACCTGGCCGTCATTCACGCCCAAGGCGATTGGATCTGGAGCTCGGTGGACAGCACCATCGCCCTTACCCAATTCGAGCTGGCAGCGGTCGCCCAGGGCATCGGCACCTGCTGGGCCGGTTTTCTGATGCGGGCCGCGAACGGGCATCCACCGTTGCGGGAAGCGCTCGGCATCCCCGCGGACCACAGCGTATTCGGGGCCCTGATGTACGGCTTTCCCCGCTATCGCTACCACCGCGTTCCGCCGCGCCTTGAGGCGCGGATCGAATGGAGATGACCCTGGAATCGGATGAGGGTTGAAAGATGATGACCAGGCCGCGCCTTGAGGCACGGATCGAATGGAGATGTCTGGACAGCCGGCGCGTAGATCATGAACAAAGGCGGCAGAATATGAAAATCCGGAAAAAATCAATTCTACAACAGAGGTGCCACTATGAAGGTTATCGCGATTAACGGGAGTCCGAGGAAAACGTGGAACACGGCAACCCTGCTGGGCAAGGCCCTGGAAGGTGCAGCCGCACAGGGAGCCGAGGCGGAGCTAATCCATCTCTATGACCTTGACTACAAGGGATGCATAAGCTGCTTTGCCTGCAAAACCAGGGGGGGCAAAAGCTATGGCACATGCGGCTTCAACGACGGCTTGACGCCGATCCTGCAAAGAATCATTGAGGCCGATGCCCTGATCATCGGCTCGCCGATCTATTTCGGCTCGGTGACCGGCGAGACGCGCTCCTTCTTTGAGCGTCTGCTGTTTCCGTACCTGACCTACACCGTGCCCTATGCATCCATTGCCCCTAGGAAGATCGCCACCGGGTTTATCTATACGATGAATGTCGCGGAGGAGCAAAGCAAGGCGTACGGCTACGAACACCTCTTCAACTCCCACGCCCGTTACCTGCAACTGATCTTCGGGCAGCAGCCAGAGTCCCTGTGCAGCTTTGACACCTGTCAGGTCGACGATTATGCGAAGGTGCTGATAGAGAGCTTCGATCCCGCCAAAAAGGCAGAGCGCCGCAAGGAGGTATTCCCACAGGACTGCCAAAGGGCATATGAGTTGGGGGCCAGACTTGCCGAAAAAAGAAGCCAGTAGGTTCAATTACGGTTCTGCTTCAAGATAGAGAGCACTATTATGACGTTCCAAACCATCATCACCACAATCGACGACAACGGCTGCGGCACCATCACCCTCAATCGCCCCGACCGGCGAAACGCCATCTCTATCCTGATGCGGAAGGAAATCTCTGCCTGCTTGGCAAAATGGCAGGAAGACGACCATGTGGGATGTGTGATTATCACCGGGGCTGGAAATGCCTTTTCAGCGGGGTTTGATCTGGATGAATTCAAGCAGGTTGAGCGCCATTCCGAATTGCTGGAGTCCTCATCTCGCTATCACCGCGACCTGTGGAATTTTTCGAAACCGATAATTGCTGCGATCAACGGCCCTGCTTTGGGGGGTGGTTTTGATCTGGCCTGTTTCTGCGATATCCGCATCGCCGCCACAACGGCCAGCTTTGGTCATCCCGAAATCAAGTTTGGCGCGCCGCCGCTCTACACCCCCTTACGCCGGATCGTGGGGGATGGCCATGCCCGCGAGTTATGCCTGACCGGGCGGCGGATCGACAGCGCAGAAGCGTTGCGGATCGGGTTGGTAAGCTCGGTGCATGATGCGGAACATCTGATTGAAGAGGTCGGGAAACTGGCTGTAAAGATCCTGGAGGCGCCGATCGATGCATTGCGGTATGCGAAGCGAACCTTTATTGCCGCCGATGCAAGCGGATTCGAGCAATCCTTTGCCATGGAGCACGACCGGGCCTTTCGTGAGATACTTCTGAACAGGTTTGCCGGGTAGTTTGCACTGGATGGCGGAATAGGTCACCGGCCGGACTGGACGATATCGAATCGAGGCGCACCAAAGCCCCGCTTCCCGGATGGGAGGCGGGGCTTTGGTGCGTATGAAGGCGACACCAGGCACATGTGGAGTTATTCTTGCCCAGCACACCTAAAGGAGTTATCACGCGGCAGATCACGTTATTCCGTTGACGGGATGTGCCTGAACAATTATAAGAACACCTTGACAAACCCTTCGTAATCATCATAGATTAGGCCCATTGAATGACCGTTCATTCAATATAAAGAGGGGGTCGATGGCGCATGGCAAGACCTGATAAGCGTAGCGACATAGTGGGCGCGGCATTGCAGATCATTGCCGAACAGGGATTCCATGGGGCTCCCATGGCCATGATCGCCGATAAGGCCGGGGTGGCGGCCGGGACGATCTACTGTTATTTCGAGAGCAAGGACATCCTCATCAAGGAGTTGTACCGGGAGATTGAGGGAAAGATGCTGGAGGCGCTCCGGGAGGACTACCAGACGGAGCGGCCCATCAGGGAGCGTTTTCTGCACCTGGGCACCAGGCTCCTGAAATATTTCGTTGCCCACCCCCTTGATTTCAAGTACATGGAACAGTTTCACAACTCCCCCTATGGGGCGGCGTTACGCCGGGGCAGGTTTGCGAAAGAGTCCAATGTCAGTCACCTTCCGTACCCGGAATTGTTCGAACTTGGGGTTGCCCAGCAGGTTATCAAGGATCTGCCGGAAGTCGTACTCTTTGCCCTGGCTTTCGGGCCGATGATCACCCTGACCAGGGACCACATCCTCGGGTTCATAGAACTGGACGACCCGCTGATCGAAAAAACCATCGCGGCCTGCTGGGACGGCATCAAACGGTAGGCCGGAGGGCCAGAGCATGACAGAATCCGCACATACCACCATCCATCGCCACGATTACCGCCCCCCCGATTATACGGTCGATAGCATCGACTTAAGCTTTGAGCTGGGGGAGGAAACGACTCTCGTTCGCTCCCGTCTCGCCATGCGGGCCGCCCATGACCGTTCCAAGGGGGAGCGGCCGCTGGTCCTTTTCGGCCATCGCTTTGTGCTGCGCGGCCTGCGCCTCGACGGCGCGCCCCTTGCCCCGGAGGCCTTTCAGGTATCGGATGAAGCGCTCGTCGTGCCTTCCGTCCCTGCCGCCTTCACCCTGGAGGCGGAAACCGAGCTGCGACCCCAGGACAACACCTACCTGGAGGGGCTCTATCGCTCGGGCGGGATGTTCTGCACCCAGTGCGAGGCCCAGGGTTTCCGCTCCATCACCTACTATCCGGACCGTCCCGACGTGCTTTCCATCTACACCGTCACCATTATTGCCGACCGCGGGCGTTATCCGGTGCTCCTCTCCAACGGCAACCCGGTGGAGAGGGGTGAACTGCCGGACGGCCGCCACTTCGCCACGTGGCGCGACCCTTTCAAAAAGCCGAGCTACCTCTTTGCCCTGGTAGCCGGTGACCTGGCCTGTATCGAGGACGGTTTTACGACCTGTTCGGGCAGGGAGGTGAGCCTGCGCCTCTTTCTCCAGGAAGGTAACCGCCACAAGGGGGAACACGCGCTCCGTTCCCTGAAAAAGGCCATGCGCTGGGACGAGGAGACCTTCGG
>PLYK01000011.1 GCA_003151775.1 Geobacter sp.
CGCATGGCGGCGCAGTTCGGCGGCAGTTGACGGATTCTTGTCTTTAACGGTTCCCATGGCTAACCTCCTTCCCCAAGCAGCCTCTTGAGACGTTCATTCTCCGCGCGCAGTTCGGACTCCAGCGTTTTGGCTGCGGTGATCTCCGCAAAGGTGATCACCACGCCGCCGATCACGTCCTCCATGGTGCGGTAGGGCATGATGCGCACCGAATACCAGCGCCCGTCGGTGGTGGCGATCTGCTTCTCAGAGAAAACCAGCGTCCGCAGCACCTCCCGCGCCTCTTCCGTCATCTCGGGATAGTTCAGGTTACCGGCAATGTCACTGAGCGGCCTCCCCACATCGCCCGGGATCAGCTTGAAGAGTTTGTCCGCACCGCTGGTGAAGCGCCGGATATGGAGTTTGCCGTCCAGGAACACGGTGACGATCTCCGTGCTGTTGAGCAGGTTCCTCATATCGTCGTTCACCCGCGCAAAGTCGTCCATTTTGGACTGTTGCTCGGCGTTCACCGTCTGCAGCTCTTCGTTCAGGGACTGCATCTCTTCCCGCGAGGTGGTCAACTCCTCGTTGGTGGACTGCAGTTCCTCGTTGGTGGACTGCATCTCCTCGTTGGTGGACTTGAGCTCTTCCTGGGAGGATTGCATCTCCTCGCGGGTCGCCTGGAGCGATTCGCGCAAATGCTGGAGGTCCTGCTCCAACTCGAAAATCCTGGCGTTGCCGGCAGCCGCGGGCCTGGAGCGGCCCGGCGTCTTCTTTTCCAGAGGCGTCGCCACGTCGTCGAAGACGATCATCACCATCCCCCGCAGCGCCTCGGGCTCTTCGATCATCCGGACCGTGATATCGACGATCTGGGGGCCGCCGCCCCCATCGACCTTGAGCCCCGCGACCATGATCGCATCTTTTTGGCGGTGAGCCTTATAGAAGGCGTTGCCCAGGTCGAAACGGAGTCCTTCGCGGGCCATGGCGAAGATATTCCAGTTGGCCTTGCCGGCCGCCGGCTCAAGGTACTTGCCGGTCCGGCCGCTGATGTAGAGGATATCGCCCTTGTCGTTGGCCAGCACGGCAGGCGGGGAAAAGTGCTGCAGGAGCAGTTGGTCGGCAAGGGACTGGAGGTTGGCGGCGGGCTTGGGCATCATTAATTCCTTATGCGCTCCCGGTGTCAGGTGAGTAAATGTGCCGGGAAACGCGAGCGGTTCGGCGCTCAGGACGGATTCGCGCCGCCGGAAGAGTCTTGACTTGATGTTCAGCGGCCCAAAGAGATCGGTGAAGGTGCTGATGGTCTCCGCGCTCCCAAGAAACAGGACGCCGTCCGGGTTCAGGCTGTAGTGAAAGATCGGCAGAACTTTTTTTTGCAACTCCGGCGTCAGGTAGATCAGGAGGTTGCGGCAGATGAGGCAGTCCAGCTTGGTAAAGGGGGGGTCCATGATGAGGTTCTGGGTGGCGAAGGTTACCATCTCCCGGATATCCTTGCCGACCCGGTAGCCGTTCTCTTCCTTGATAAAAAACCGCCCGAGCCGCGCGGCGGAGACATCCGCAACGATGTTGGCCGGATAGAAGCCCTGGCGACCCTTGTCGATCGCGTCCCGGTCCAGGTCGCTGGCAAAGATCTGCAGTTTAAAATTCTCCGCGGGTTTAACCTGTTCCAGTGTCTCCTTGAAGACTATGGCCAGCGAATAGGCCTCCTCGCCGGTCGAGCAGCCTGCCGACCAGGCCCGTAGCGTCCCGCCGGCCGGGCGGGCCGCCAGGAGCGCCGGAAGGGCCTCCCCCTGCAACTGTTCCCAGGCCGCCGGGTCGCGGAAAAAACTGGTCACGCCGATCAGAAGCTCCTTGAAGAGCAGTTCCACCTCCTGGGGGTTCTCCTGAAGGTAGCGGACGTAGCCGGCGATCCGGTCGATCTGGTGAATACCCATGCGCCGCTCGATCCGGCGGTAGACGGTGCTCCTCTTGTACATCGAAAAGTCATGCCCGGTCCCGAACCGTAGTAGTATCAGGACCTTCTCCAGGGCGCTTTGTTCCTTATCCTCCAGGGGAAGCTCGGTCTTGGCGATGACGAGGGCATGGCGTAAATAGTCGATGATTTTCCCCGGCAGATCCTCCACCGGCGCCACCAGGTCGGCCAGCCCGGCATCGATGGCGCTCCTGGGCATGCTGTCGAACTTGGCCGAGGCCGGCTCCTGCACCAGCGCCAGCCCCCCCTTTTCCTTGATGGCCCGAAGACCCATCGTGCCGTCGGAGCCCATGCCGGTGAGGATCACGCCGATGCTCTGCGCTTGGCGGTCCTCGGCCAGAGAGCGGAGGAAAAAATCGATGGGGAGCCGCAGGCCGCGGGGGGCCGTCGGCTCGAACAGGTGGAGTATGCCGTGCAGAATGGACATGTCCTTGTTGGGGGGGATCACATAGACGCTGTTCGGCTTGACCCGCATCCGGTCCCTGACCTGGAATACCTCCATCCCGGTAGCACGCTGGAGCAGTTCGGGCATGATCCCCTTGTGGGTCGGGTCCAGGTGTTGGATAATGACATAGGCCACGCCGCTGTTTGCGGGCGCACGCCCCAGGAACTGCTCCAGCGCCTCCAGCCCGCCGGCCGATGCGCCGATGCCGACGATGGGAA
>PLYK01000086.1 GCA_003151775.1 Geobacter sp.
GATGTGGATCAGCCCGTCGATCCCGCCGGCCAGGGTGATGAAGGCGCCGAAGGGGGCCAGGCGCGAAACGGCGCCGGTATGGAACGAACCCTCGGGATAGGTCTGCACTGCCAGATCCCAGGGGTTGGCCAGGGTGTCCTTGAGGCTCAGGGACACGCGCTCCTTCTCCCGGTCGATGGCCTTGACCACCACCTTGATCTGCTGGCCCACGCTCAGTACCTCGCTCACATCCTTGACCCTGCTCCAGCCGATCTCGGAGATGGGGATCAACCCCTCCAGGCCGCCGATATCCACAAAGGCGCCAAAGCCTTGCAGGGAGGTGACCGTGCCGGTGACGGTCATGCCTTCGCTGATGCCGGCTGCGGCCTCTTCCCTGAGCCTGCTCTGTTCCTCTTCCAAAAGGACCCGGCGGGAGACCACGATGTTGCGTCCCTTTGCGTCATAGGCGGTGATGCGGAACGCCAGGCGGGACCCGATTAACGCCGCCGGGTCGTCGGTGCGGCGCAGGGAAATCTGGGAAAAGGGGCAGAAGGCGCGGGTCGTGCCGGCCAGCTTGATCTCATATCCTCCCTTGATCTCCTTCTCCACCATCCCTTCCACCGGCACGCCGGCTTGAAATGCTTCCTCAAGTTGGGCGTTGCCCGAAGCGCCGCCGCCGATCCTGGTCGTGAAGCGCATCTCGCCGTGGCTCGACGAGAGGAAGTAGGCGGCGATGGTTGCACCAACCTTGACCGTGGGGTTGCCGTCCAGGTCCAGGAATTCCTTGGCATCGACGACGCCTTCGCCCTTTTGGCCGGTATCGATGAAGATCCAGTCGCTGCTGACCTTCAATACCTGCGCCGTCACCTTCTGTCCCGGTTCAAGCCATCTGCTCTTCTGCTGCGCGCTCTGCTCGAACAACTCGGCAAAGCTCTCGCCTTCGGTCTCTTCTTCGCTCGGTTGTTCCAGTTCGTCGTTGTCTGTCATGGTTGTTTCCCGTTCCTGTGAGATGTGTCTGCCGACACGTGATCATACAGCATATATTGCCATGATATGTTTCGGATGCAAACGTATTTTGCGCGAGGCAAGGAAATGCCCTGCAGCGGATGTTCAACAACCCTCTACAGGGTCAGTTCCGCGTGGCCGTGGTACAGCTCGTCCCGTTCCCGGGTCACGCCCTCGCTCTCCAGGTATTCGTCGAATGCCATCACCCGGTTGATCACGCCGCCGGGAGTGATCTCGATGATCCGGTTGGCAATGGTGGAGACGAACTCGTGGTCGTGGGAGGCGAACAGCACCACCTCCGGGTAGGCGATCAGCCCGTCGTTCAGGGCGGTGATCGACTCCAGGTCCAGGTGGTTGGTCGGCTCGTCCAGAATCAGCACGTTGGCGCCGGAGAGCATCATGCGGGACAGCATGCAGCGAACCCGCTCTCCGCCGGATAGGACCGAGGTCTTTTTCGTCGCCTCGTCGCCGGAGAAGAGCATCCTCCCCAGGAAGCCGCGGGCAAAGGTCTCCCCCTCGGTGGGGGGCGAATACTGGCCCAGCCAGTCGATCAGGCTCAGGTCCTTCTCGAAATAGCCGCTGTTCTCCTTGGGGAAATAGGCGTTGGTGATGGTCACGCCCCAGCGGAAGGAGCCGCTGTCCGGCTCCAGCTCGCCGGCCAGGATCCGGAACAGGGTGGTGCGGGCAAGGGTGTTGCCCCCCACAAAGGCGATCTTGTCGTTCTTGCGCACGATCAGGTCCAGGTTGTTCAGCACCTTGACCCCGTCGATCTCCTTGGTGAGGCCGGATATCTCCAGGATGATGTCGCCGCAGGGGCGCTCCGGCTTGAACATGACGTGGGGATACTTGCGCGACGACACCGGCATATCCTCCAGGGTCAGCTTGTCCAGGAGCTTCTTGCGCGAGGTGGCCTGCCTGGCCTTGGAGGCGTTGGAGGAGAAGCGCTGGATAAAGGCCTTCAACTCCTCGGCCTTCTCGGACACCTTGCGGTTCTCGTTCTGGCGCTGCTTCAGATTCAGCTGGCTGGCGTGGTACCAGAAGTCGTAGTTGCCCACGTAGACCCGGATGCGGCTGAAGTCGATGTCGGCGGTGTGGGTGCAGACCTGGTTGAGGAAGTGGCGGTCATGGGAGACCACGATCACCGTGTTGGGGAAGCGAAACAGGAAATCCTCCAGCCAGGAGATGGACTTCAGGTCCAGGTTGTTGGTCGGCTCGTCCAGGAGCAGCACGTCCGGGTTGCCGAACAGGGCCTGGGCCAGCAGCACGCGCACCTTGTCGCCCCCTTCCAACTCCTTCATCTTCTTTTGGCGCAGCTCCTCGGGGATGCCCAGGCCGTTCAGCAGCACCGCGGCCTCTGACTCGGCCTCGTAACCGTTCATCTCGGCGAACTCGGCCTCCAGCTCTGCCGAGCGGACGCCGTCCTCTTCGCTGAAGTCGGCCTTGGCGTAGATCGCCTCCCGCTCGGCCATGATCTTGTAAAGCTCTTCATGCCCCCTGATAACGGTGTTGAAGACCGTCTCCTCGTCAAAGGCGAACTGGTCCTGGCGCAGCACCGCTAGGCGCTCGCGGGGGCCGATGGCGATCTCCCCCTTGTCCGGGGTGACCTCGCCCGAGAGGATCTTGAGAAAGGTTGACTTGCCGGCGCCGTTGGCGCCGATCAGGCCGTAGCAGTTGCCTGGCGTGAATTTGATGTTCACGTCCTTGAACAGGACACGCTTGCCGTAGCTAAGCGCAATGTTTGAAGCGGTAATCATATGTATCGGTTCCTTTCAGACAAATAAAAAAACCACAAGGATGACCCCTGTGGTTCAGGTGATATTCACTTATATCATTTTTGCCGCCGCAACGGCAATCAATAATTAGGGGTGTTTCCTCCCCTTGACCATGCGGGTCAGCAGGGAGTCCAGGGATGAGGCGAAGCGCTGGCGGTCCGTTGCGCCGAACTGGGCCGGCCCTCCCTGCACCAAGCCCCCATCGCGCAGCTCCATCATCAGGTCGCGCATGGAGAGGCGTTCGCCCACGTTCTCCTCGGTGTAGAGCTCGCCCCGCGGGTCGATCCCCACCGCGCCCTTGGCCACGATCCGGGCCGCCAGCGGGATGTCGGCGGTTATGACCACATCTTCCGGGGCCGCATGTTCGGCAATGTAGTCGTCGGCAACGTCAAACCCCTCGCTCACCACCACCGAGTCGATCAGGCGGGAGTGGTGCTTGTCAAGTCTGGTGTTGGCCACCAGGCAGACCGGGATCTCCAGGCGCTCGGAGGCGCGGAAGGCTATCTCCTTTATGACCCGCGGGCAGGCGTCGGCATCGATCCATATGCGCATGGCTACTCCTTTTTTTTTAGATCAAGTGTACCAGATACTATCACGGATGCCAGTCATGGTCTTTCGAAAAGGCTTCTGTGGCCGATCGGGAAATTCGTGCAAACCGTGGTAGAATTCATCTAGCGCACCGGTGGTTAAACATATGAACGGTAGGGGCGGCGCTTGCTCCGCCCAATCGGGGCGCGGCAAGCAGCGCCCCTACATAACCGCCTGGCAGGATCGGGCGCAGAAAAGGAGAGGGTATGCAACTGGAGATGCATGACGTCAAGATCGACTATCCCGAAGGGTGCAACATCATTCTCGGCCAGACCCACTTCATCAAGACTGCCGAGGACCTGTACGAGATCATTGCCACCACTGTGCCCCAGGCCCGCTTCGGCGTCGCCTTCACCGAGGCGTCCGGCCCCTGCCTGATCCGGTCCGAGGGGAACGACGACAATCTGATCAAGGGATGCACGACCGTGCTGAAGGCCATAGGCGCCGGTCATGTCTTCTGCATCCTGCTGCGGGACGCCTATCCCATCAACATCCTCAACCAGGTGAAGAACTGCCCCGAGGTCTGCCGGATCTACTGCGCCACGGCCAACCCGCTTCAGGTCATCGTTGCCTCCACCCTCCAGGGGTGGGGCATCCTCGGCGTGATCGACGGCTTTGCCCCCAAAGGGGTGGAATCGGAGGAAGATCGCCGGGAGCGCCACGTTCTGTTGCGCAAGATCGGCTACAAGCTGTGAGGGAAGGGCGAAGGCAAACGATGAAGCGCTTGATGATGGCGGTGCTGCTGACGGCAGTTGGGATGCTGCTGTATGTAGCCGCTCTTGGGAAGGAGGTACGCAGGATGGAGACGTTAAACATTTCGAGTCCGGCCTTTGGCCAGGGTGAGGCCATACCGGCCCGTTACACCTGCGACGGGAACCACACCAGCCCCGCCCTGGTCATCGGAAAGGCGCCGCCGGCGGCCAAGACGCTGGCGTTGATCATGGATGACCCGGACGCCCCGGTGGGGACCTGGGTGCACTGGGTGGTGTGGAACATCCCGGCCCAGACCCGGGATATCCCAGAGAGCGGCCTGCCCCCCCAGGCCGTTCAGGGGAAGAACAGTTGGCCGCGCACCGGCTACGGCGGCCCCTGCCCGCCGTCCGGGACGCACCGCTATTTTTTCAAGGTCTATGCGCTCGATAGCACGCTGCATCTCGGCGCGGCCACCACCAAGGCCGACCTTGAGCGGGCCATGGAGGGGCATATCCTGGCCAAGGGGGAGTTGATGGGGACGTATAAGAGGCGGTGAGCAAGCAGGATTTTGTCGTTTATCGAGATCCGTAGTTTTTGAGAATCCGTGTCCATTATGCCACTCTTTGCAATACCAAAATTAGCGCTATTCTTCCGCCATGACAATTAAACATCCCCTCTCCCTGAGGGAGAGGGCTAGGGTGAGGGGGAGCTGTCTGATATCATTGCACTGCCGCCCCCTCATCCGGCCTTCGGCCACCTTCTCCCTCAGGGAGAAGGATTCAGCGGAAGATTGACGCTAATCAGATTGCAATATGCATAATTATGTGTATACTTGTGCTATGATATGACGGCACACGCGGAAACGGAGAAAGAAATTCATGTCATCTCAATCAGAAAAGCGGATAAAGAAGAACAATCCCTCTTCTTCAGCAATATCTGATGATGCGCCAAAAGTTACGCAAGTAATGCTTGATGCCGCACGTTTCAGAGTGGGGCTGAAAGATGTACCCCGGAAACAGCGGGTCAATATCATGCTGGATACCGGCGTGGTTGCAGCATTCAAGGCAAAAGCCGGAGATCGTGGTTATCAGACGCTTATCAATGAGGCTTTGAAGCTGTATCTTACTCAAGATGTACTGGAAGAGACCCTTAGACGGGTAGTAAGGGAAGAACTTTCCCAGGCTCACTGATCTGCTCTGCGTCGCTTCCAACAGTGCCGGATTCTATATACTGTCACCGCAAAACCAGAATGTTAGATACCGTGAGGATAAGTGTCTTACACATTACATCCATCAGAAAAACTGGTGACGCTCTTCAAGAAAAAGCCATGGCAAGGCACCGATCCCGCCAAAGCTCACTTCCTTTTTGTTGGACTTGATGCCAATTACGCTCCTGCCATAGAAAATGCTCTTCCAGAAATATTTGGTTACCTAGATTCAGGCGTAAAGTTTTGGCAAAAATATGGAGTCCACCATCCCTTCAGACTTCCTCATTATCAGGGAAGTGGCAAAAGATACCATGACAAATTTGCTGAAATTGGTTTCAGGCCTGAGCAAGCTGAGCTTGTATCATTCATTGAATTACTTGACGTCCCAACTACTGGCGTCAGCTCTTTGGATGTTGGGGATTTATCATCGCATCACTTAGATTTATTGACCAATATATTTGATTACGGGTCCGCAAAGCATGTTTTTATGTCTTCACGAGTGTCAAATCTATTACGGCAAACCAAAGCTTTCCCATGGATACCACGTGTTTCATTGAAAATGGTCGGTGATCTTGCAGTGCTGCGTGAGCAAAGCGAACAAACCATTTATCAAATGTATCATTTATCGTGCTATGGCTGGCAGCTTAGCGTACTAAACAGACAAATAGCTCAAATTCGCGGTTTCGTGGAATCCCAATATGTCAAAAGATTAGCTAATTAGCATCAATCTTCCGCTGGCGGTCAAGTCCCCCTTAACAAAGGGGGATTTAGGGGGATTTGCCTTTGATCTTTAAAAGCAAATCCCCCCTGACCCCCCTTTTTAAAAGGGGGGAACCGTTTGGCGGAAGATGCTAATCAAGTCACAAGCTGGATGATTCGGTTTAGTCTGGCACAACATTCATCAAAATAATCATCGGAGAGTCGCATCATCGGGTGAGGAGAACATTTACGGCTTTGCCAATCGAATGATTTTGGTTGATGGCAAAGCACATAACATGTTTTTCCTGACATTTTGCCTTGGGCGTTTCCGACTGCAACAGCAAAAAGGTTGTCGGCATTATATTCAGCAGTAGTCATGGGTAAACCTATTACCAATGAGGTTGCCTTATTAAAATTACGAGGTGACAGCACCAGTAATGGATGCATGTCTTTCATTTCATTGCCAGCCTGGGGATTGCAGTTGATCCAAATAATGTCTTGCCGGTCTGGCACCCACTCTGATTTAACCGCACCCTGTTTTTTTACCATTCCTCAACTCCAACAGGCTTGGTGACCATAACCTCTCCACCATGGCGAGCAGGATCAAACGAGGCTATCATTTCGTCTAATGATGGCGTTACTCCTGCAACAGGTGTTATTACTACACAACCTCCTTCTACGGCGACTCGAACGCGTTGGTCACGGTGTAGATGCGCTGCGCGGGCAACCGCTTGTGGCAACCGGACACCTAAATTATTACCCCACTGTTTAATGTCGAGAACGGATTCTGCTTGTGACATGGCGGACTCCTTTTGTGCTATGTATAAACAAAGTCTAAACAATTATGATTTAGATGTCAACTTAAATAGTCAAATCGCTTGAGCCTCTTGCAAAACTCTTGTAAACTAACTCCCCCTCTCTTGACGGGCCTGCGCGCTAAAGCGCTTCGGCGCGCAAGCGGGAGGGGGCTNNCTTTTTGGACTTTTGCAAGAGCCTCGGATGTCCCTGTTTTTCAGTTCTTGAACCCTAAAACCAAAAACCCACTTACCGGGAACGACAAATAGCCACAGTCCCCTGTGGCCATTCGCTTTACCATCGTATCGGATAAGGTCTACAAACCAAGCTGCTTGAAGAAGTCGTTCCCCTTGTTGTCCACCAGGATAAATGCCGGGAAGTCCTCCACCTCGATCTTCCAGA
>PLYK01000037.1 GCA_003151775.1 Geobacter sp.
ATCTTCATGCGGATCTGGTTGATGAAGATCACGCAGCTGTTGGACTTGCTGATGACGCCGGTCAGCTTGCGCAGGGCCTGGGACATGAGCCGCGCCTGGAGCCCCACATGGGTGTCCCCCATCTCGCCCTCGATCTCGGCCTTGGGCACCAGGGCCGCAACAGAGTCGATCACCAGTACGTCGATGGCGCCGCTACGCACCAGGGTTTCGGTGATCTCCAGCGCCTGTTCGCCGGTATCGGGCTGGGATACCAAAAGATCATCTGTCTTGACACCCAGCTTGCGGGCATAGCCGATGTCCAGGGCGTGCTCCGCATCCACGAATGCTGCGATACCGCCGGTTTTCTGGGCTTCGGCCACAATATGCAGCGCCAGGGTGGTCTTGCCGGACGATTCCGGACCGTAGATCTCCACCACCCTGCCGCGCGGCACCCCGCCGACCCCCAGGGCCATGTCCAGGGATATGGAGCCGGTCGAGATCGCCTCCACGCCCGGCAACGCCTCATCATTACCAAGGCGCATGATGGCGCCCTTGCCGAACTGTTTCTCGATCTGGCTCAGAGCCAGTTCAATCGCCTTCTTTTTCTCCTGCATGGTCGTCTGTCTCCTGAAAGTGGGATGTTCGTGAAGGGATGAAATGGGGTGTTACGGTATCATATCCGGCGCTTTTCCCGCAAGGCTTTATACCGATTTCAAATCAAGGATGAAATCAAGGCGGCGAGGATTGAGGCGACGAAGGCGTACNNCGTTGAGGAGCAAAAAGACGAGCCAACGAAGATAGCGCCTTGATTTGGAATCGGTATTATACGGAAAAAAGGCTGTTGTTCATAAGATAGCGCCGCAACCAGTCCAGGGCCGTCCAGGCCGTCAAGGTGCGGATATCCTCCCGATTGCCGCCGAACAGGAAGCGCTTGGTCCAGGCGCCGTCCGGCGCCGCCAGGGAGATGAAGACAGTGCCGACCGGCTTGTCGTCCGTCCCGCCGTCCGGCCCGGCAATGCCGGTCACGGCCAGCCCCAGATCGCTTCCCGCCGCGACGCGCGCCCCGGCCGCCATGGCGGCGGCGCACTCGGAGCTGACCGCTCCCCGCGCCTCCAGGATATCCTGCGGCACCCCCAAAAGACGCATCTTGGCGGCATTGCTGTAGGTCACCGCACCCTCAAGGAAGAAGGCGGAACTGCCGGGCACATCGGTGAGCCGCTTGGCGATCAGGCCGCCGGTGCACGACTCGGCCAGGGCCATGGTCAGGCCGCGCCGGGCGAAAAGCCCGGCCACGGCCTGTTCAATCGTTTCATGCCCTTCGGAAAAAATCGCATCGCCCAGCCGCTCCCGCACCAGTTCCACCGTCTCCTGGAGACGGGTTCGGGCCGCTGTCTCCGTATCCGCATCGGCCCGCAGGGTTATGCGTATCCGGGGAAAGGTCACGCAGATGCTCATCTGCACGGTATGGCTGCCGGAAAGGACACAAGCCAGCAAACCATCGACCTCCGGCTCGGAGAGGCCAAAGACATTCAGAAACGAGGAGAGAACCACCCTTTTGTGAAACACCCGCACATACAGAAACGGCAGCACCGTCTCGCGCAGCATCCGGTCCATCTCCGAGGGAACGCCTGGCAGGAAAAAGAAAAAACAGCCCCCGTGGATGAAATGGAAACCGCAGGCGGTCCCGGTGGGGTTGGGGATGACCGTTGACTTGGCGGGTATCATGGCCTGTTTGTCGGAGGGATGGCAACCGCCGGGGCCGCCCAGCCTGGCCGAAAAACTGCGGAGATGCTCATTCAACTCCTCGTTGACCACAAGGCGCCTGCCGGTGGCATGGGCGGCCGCCAAGGCCGTCACGTCATCCACCGTGGGACCCAGCCCGCCGGTAACGATGACGGCGTCGCTTTTCAGCGCCAGCTCATTCAGGGCTTCACCGATATCCGGCTCGCAATCCCCCACGACCACATGGCGCTGTACGCGAAGGCCGCACCCCAACAGGAGTTCGGCGATGTGGCCGGCATTGGTGTCGATCACCTCGCCGCAGATCAACTCACTGCCGATGCTCAGGGTGGAGATCCTCATTGCGTCCCACCGCCGGCACGCTGCCACGCAACCACCTGCTCCATGACCTCGCGGCAGGGGATGCCCCGTTCCCGGGCGATACGGCGGCACTCCTCGTATTCCGGTGCAGCCCGCAACAGAAGGCCGTTATCGAAGACCAGCTTGAAACGCACGGGACCAAACGGGGTCTGGCGTTCCTCCACCCGTCGTTCCAGGATGATGCGGCCGGCGGGATAATGGCGCAGCCCGATGGCCGAGGTCTCGGCCAGCACCAGGCGAGCCAGGCTATCCAGCTGTTGTGGCCGGCAGAGGAATGAGAGTTGCGTTGCCGGGCGGTTCTTCTTCATCTGGACCGGCGAGAAGAACACATCCAACGCGCCCTCCTCCAAAAGCCGTTCCATCACGTAGCCCAGGACCTCGGGCGTGGAGTCGTCGATGTTGGTCTCGGCCACGACAACCCCGTCGCCGCTGCACCATTCCTGTTCAGCCGTGCCGAGAAAGGCCCGCAAGATGTTGGGGCAATCGCTGAAATCCTTGCCGCCGGCGCCGCTGCCGATCCGTTCCAGGCGCATGGCCGGCCTGTGCCCCGTCCCGGCGGCCAGGGCGGCGATAATGGCCGCGCCGGTGGGGGTGACCCGCTCCCCCTGTCCGCATTCGCCATGTACCGCCAGGCCCTGCAGCAGTTCGGCCGTGGCCGGGGCCGGCACCGGCAGCCGGCCGTGGGCGGTTTCGACAAAACCGCCCCCAAGGGGCAATGCCGCGGCATAGACCTCCTCAACGCCGAGATAATCCAGGCAGATGGCCGTGCCGACGATATCAACAATGGAATCCACCGCCCCCACCTCGTGGAAGTGGACCTCGTCAAGCGGCGCCTCATGCACCCGGGCCTCGGCCTCGGCCAGCCGGCGGAAGATGCTTCGGGCCCGTTCCTTCACAGGGTCAGGCAGGGAGCTTCCGGCGATCATGGCGTCGATGCCGCCATAGTGGCGGTGGGTGTGGTGGTCGTGCACGGCCACGTCGAACTTGAGGGCACCCACGTGGCGCCGTTCGGTACGGCTTATTGAGAGGACGTAGGAGTTGGGAGGGAGCTGAAGCTTTGCCAGTTCGGCTTGCAGGTGCTCCAGCGGCACCCCAAGGTCCAGGAGCGCCCCCACGGTCATGTCGCCGGAGATGCCGGCGTAGCAGTCGAAGTATATGATGGTCATATTGATAACTTCCCATTTTTGACAGCAATATTACAACAGCTTGCTTGCCTGATACCAGCACCAAAACGCTTCGGTGTTCGTTGCCTTCATTCGATTGAGCCGGTCCCAATCTCCTGTTATCTCTGTGGACCGTAGAACTTCCAGGCCCGGCATTGTCCGCCAGGAGGAGAGCGACGGCTCCGTGTCTTTATTGGCAATCAACCTGGACAGCAGACTGGCTTTTGCAGCGGCCACTTTGGCGATGTCAAGATTGAATCGGTGATTGACGAGATGGGAGGCCAGCTTTCTGACGCCATCTTCGAGCATGAGTGCCTCAGGGGTATCCTTCATGCCCTTGAGACGATGCATGCTGAGGCTTAAGGATGCTTGCAACGTGTCTCCCAGAGCATCGTTAGCCGTGAGCCCGCCGCCACGATAGACGTTTTCCTGGTCAAAAACCCGTTGGTATACCCGGCGTACTGCGGGCAAGTCTTCTGCCAGGCTGAACAGTTCCCCCACGTCGAACAGTTGCTTGACGATCTGCATTGTATCAGGTGGCCGACCGTCCGCAGGGACAAGTGGTACGCCGGTCGTCCTCGGTGCAAAGGCCGTCAACTTGTCTGCCAGCAGACTTTCCACCGTGGGAACGGTGACAAGGATTTCCCGCCTGATTTCCAGAATTTCCGGAGCAATCGGTTTGACAACAACCTCATGGGGAAACTGGGATTCTTCCACTACATCCAGAAAAACGTAGGGCGCCGGATTGCCGGGGACCAGCTGAGTGTAGTAGAACTTAAAATGACGCCGTTTCGGCAGCCCACGGGAACCACGTTCATCTTCTTCGTAGCGTATGAACGGCTTCACCGTTGCCACTTCAGCAAGAATTCGATCAAGTTCCGCTGCCGGAGCTGAACAGAGGATATCGATGTCAATGGACAGTCTGCGGATTACCGGGACATGCAGCAGGAGACTTGTGCCGCCCTTGAAGACGAATTTCAGATCGCTTTCTGCGAGATGCCCCAAGAGAGCGAAGGCATGGAGTGCTCGTTCAAGCAAGCCAGGATCAACGCCCTTGAGTTCTTTCCTTTTTCTTTCCAGCCACTCGGTTGTGAAGCAAATATCTGAGATCATATTTTTAACCCATTAACTCCACATATTTTTAAAAATGTGGAGTTAATGGGTTAACTCCCTGCTCTCAATTTTTTTCTTCAAATCCTCAGCATAACCAAACAAAATAGTAAGTTGCAGCAAACCGGCACCAAACACGGCATCCAGAATCCGTTGCACTTCCGCCGCATCCATAAGTTGCAGCTTGTTGGCTTCGACTGCCAAGTCAGCCAGAGCCTTTTCGATAGGGGCCACATGATCCTTGCCTTCCGGTTGATCACTTTTAGCCGGCCTGAGAATAACGGTCTTCTCTCCCGGACGGATAAAACGTTCCACATCAGCCTTGCCGGGATTTGCCCACGCATCCCAACCGGACTCTTTCAAGACCACGGCAACGGTTGAAAGGGTGTCACTATCGGCGTAAAGCAGTATTGTCGGCTGGGCGATAAGGTGTTGGGCAAAAGGATTGAACTGAACTGTGGACCAGCAGCAGAAGTCGAGGAGTGGAAATGCCTTCTTTACTGCACGGATGATTTTGGCGACAGGCTTTGGGTCAAGACAGACCGGCGATATATGGCGACTGTACCAGCCGCGACCGGCATTGCTGACGATGCCGGCTTTCATTGCCTCGCTCATGTACTCTCGGAGGGTATCGTCTGCAAGTTCTATACTTGCGTTGGATAGGGCACGTTTGACAGTGAGAAGGGAAAAATAGGCGCACTGTTCCTTAAGCTTGGTTAAAACACGAGTAAAGAGGATTGTTTTTCTGTCGTGTGGTTCTAATTGAGCAACACGATTTCTCTCCACCACCGCTATCTCCTCTTCGGTCAAACCGTAAAGGCCTTGTTTAAGGACTTGACAGGTGTACTGAGGTTTAATCTCATTGCAGTCTTATACCCGATTAATCAAACTCGCAGCGCAGGCCGCGCCGAAGCCGTTGTCGATGTTGACCACCGTAACCCCGGCGGCGCAGGAGTTGAGCATCCCCAACAGCGCCGCAATGCCGCCGAAGGCGGCGCCGTAGCCGATGGAGGTCGGCACCGCGATGACCGGTTTGTCCACCAGCCCGCCGACCACAGAGGGGAGCGCTCCCTCCATGCCGGCCACCACGATGATGACCGAGGCGGCTGCAAGCTCTTCGCGCCGGGCCAGCAGGCGGTGGATGCCGGCCACACCCACGTCGTAGATATGGTCGGTCTCGTTCCCCAGAAAACGGGCCGTGACCAGGGCCTCGGCCGCCACCGGCAGGTCGGAGGTTCCGGCCGAGACCACCAGGATCGCTCCCCTCCCCTTGGCCTTCGCCGGCTTCTGTTCCAGGGTCAGGCAGCGGGCATCGGCGTGATACAGGGCGCCGGTAAACGTCCTCTGGATACGCTGCGCCTTGTCCTCGTCGATCCGCGTCACCAGGACGTTGCTGCCGTTTTGCGCCATGGCGGTCATGATGTCGATGATCTGCTCATCCTTCTTGCCTTCGCCAAAAATGACCTCGGGAATGCCCTGGCGCAATTCACGGTGGTGATCCACCTGGGCGCAGCCCACGTCCTGGAACGGCAGGCGCCGCAGCCGCTCAACGGCCTCCTCCACCGGGACAGCGCCCTGTCTGACGGAGTCCAGTAATTGTTTCAGTTGATCAGGGGTCATGGCCTTTTCCTCTCGAACCTCGTTTATACACCACGCCCCGAACGCTTTCCACCTGAAATTTCCATTGATTGAGTCTATGCGAAAATCCTGGATTTCTTCCGGGCGCACAAGAAATAAGGATGAAAAGCTTTTATTGGTAAAAAAAATAGGGTATACAGATGGATCATCACATAAGGGACTCGGAATTAACTGATANNCGGCAAATATGGCCTGAAGATGAGATGTAAAACGGTATATTGGTTAGTTCCGAGTCCCTAAGCGAGGTTTGAACATGGGTAAGACCACAGCGGAAAAGATCTTTGAGGCGCACCTGGTCGAGGAGCCCTTCCCCGGTACCAAGGTGCTGAAAATGGACGTGATCCTGTGCCACGAAATCACCACCCCCATCGCCATCGATGACCTGATACGGCGCGGCAAGGACCGGGTTTTCGACCCCTCCAGGATCAAGGCCGTCATCGATCACGTCACCCCCAGCAAGGACACCAAGACCGCCACCCAGGCCAAGATCCTGCGCGACTGGGCTCGGCGCCACGGCATAAAGGACTTCTTCGATATCGGCGCAAACGGCGTCTGCCATGCCCTGTTCCCGGAAAAAGGCTTTATCCGCCCCGGAAACACGGTCATCATGGGTGACTCCCACACCTGCACTCACGGCGCGTTCGGCGCCTTTGCCGCCGGCGTCGGCACCACAGACCTGGAGGTCGGCATCCTGAAAGGGGTCTGTGCCTTCCGCCAACCCAAGACCATCAGGTTCAACGTCACCGGCGCCCTTCCCAAGGGGGTCTACGCCAAGGACGTCATCCTGCACATCATCGGAAAGATCGGCGTCAACGGCGCCACCGACCGGGTTATGGAATTCCACGGCGAGACTATAAGCGCCATGACCATGGAATCCCGCATGACCCTGTGCAACATGGCTATCGAGGCCGGTGGCACCTCAGGCATCTGCCAGCCCGATATGACCACCGTGGATTTCCTGTGGCCTTTCATCCAGGGGGAATTCGCCTCCAAAGAGGCCGCACTGGCCGAATACTCGAAATGGGCTGCCGATCCCGACGCCGATTACGATCAGGTGATCGACATCGACGTCACCGCGCTCCAGCCGATCTCCACCTTCGGCTACAAACCGGACCAGGTCAAGTTCGTGGCCGACCTGCCGGACACGCCGGTTGACCAGATCTACCTCGGCTCCTGCACCAACGGCCGCCTGGAAGACCTGCGCATCGCCGCCGGCGTGCTGAAGGGAAAACGGATCTCTCCCTCGGTGCGAGGCATCCTTTCGCCTGCCACGCCGAAGATCTACAAGGAGGCCCTGCACGAAGGGTTGATCGACATCTTCATGGAGGCCGGGTTCTGCATCACCAACCCCACCTGCGGCGCCTGCCTGGGGATGAGCAACGGCGTCCTGGCCGAAGGTGAGGTCTGCGCCTCCACCACCAACCGCAACTTCATGGGCCGCATGGGCAAGGGGGGCATGGTGCACCTCATGTCGCCGGCCACCGCGGCGGCCTCGGCCATCGAAGGAAAGATCGCCGACCCGAGGAAGTATCTGTAACGAATTCTATCTTTCAAGGAGTTGTATATGAAAACATTCGGAGGCCCGGCCCTCTTCCTCGACCGTTCCGACATCAACACCGACGAGATCATCCCGGCCAAATACCTGACCGAGATCACCAAGGAAGACCTGAAACCCTATATCCTGGAAGACCTGAAACTGCCCGGTTTCGACCCGAAGGGTCCGAAAACGCAATCGGCGCGGGTGGTCGTCTCCCGCGCCAATTTCGGCTGCGGCTCGTCCCGCGAACATGCCCCCTGGGTGTTCGAAGTCAACAGCATCACCGCCGTGATCGCCGAGTCCTTTGCCCGCATCTTCCGCCAGAACATGTTCAACTGCGGCATGGCCGCCATTGAGTTTCCCAAGGCGGATCTGGACCTGATCTTCTCCCATGCCGGCGACGATGACGCCGCCATGAACATCGACATCGAGGCCCAGAGCCTGACCGTGAGCGGCGGCGGCAAACAGAAGACCTTCGGTTTCGACCTGTCCCCCTTTGACAAGGCCCTGGTGCTGGCCGGCGGCTGGGTCGATTACGCCGACAAAAAATACTGATAAGAGCGCCGCAACAGCCTCCTTAGCTGATCGTCCCTTCATCCTTTTCGGCGCTTGTCTCGCCGCGGTACAGATCTATCAGGCGCGTCAGGACCATGGCGGCTTCCAGGATACTCCTGGTTTCGGCGTTATTGGCCGTAACCAAGTCGTCCACCTTGAAAATGGCATCAACGGCCATTTCGGCGATAACGAGCAGGTGGCCGACGCCGTCCTTCAGTCCTTTGGTCCGCTCGTTGTGCTCTATGACCCCTTGCAGATACAGGCGGTTCTCCCTGGCCTGCTCCTGGGCCGATATATTGATGCGCTGGGCAAGATCCCGCATGTGCTCCAGGTTTCTGACGATCAGGTTGGCCCCTTCCTGCTGGTTTTCCGTGTTCAGAGTGATCTGCTGGACCCGTTCGAGATTCTTTTCGGCCTCCTCGGTGATACGCTGAATATCGACCGTCTGCTCGGTCGCTTCGGTGGCGATCCGTGCGACCATGCGGGAGGCCTCGTCGGCGCTCTTCTCAATCTTCACCAGGGCTTCGTTGGCCAGGGAGGATATCTTCACACCTTCCTTGACCTTGTCTTTTCCCTGGGTCACGGAACGCTGCACCGCAGCGGTTTCCTTCTGGATATTGCGGACCAGTTCTTCGATTTCATGTGTCGAGGCCGACGTACGGGAGGCGAGCGAGCGAACCTCCTCGGCGACCACGGCAAACGCCCTCCCCCGCACGCCGGCCTGGGCTGCAATGATCGAGGCGTTCAGGGAGAGGAGCTTGGTCTGCTCCACCACCTCCTGGATGACATTGAGGAACTCGCCCACCCGGGCCGAATGCCGGGAGAGACGGTTAATGGCATCAAAGGACTCTACGTTGCTCGTTTCAATCTCCTGCATCGCCCGCAGCGTGGCCGCCATGTTCCGCAATCCGTGCTGGGCCTGTTCGCGAACGCTTTCGGAGGCCAGAGCGCCGTGCTCGGCATTGTTGCGCACCTTGGCCTGGGAAACGCTGATCTGGTTGATGGACGACACCGTCTCTTCCGTCGAGGCCGACAGCCCACGGATGTTATCGGCTATCTCCCGGATGGCGCGAACCATCTGCTCGATGGAGCTTGACGCCTCGATGACAAAACTGGAGTATTGGCTGATATTGTCGGCAATACCATCGGTGGTCGCACTCATCTTGGTAGACAGGGATTCCTGTTCAGCACTGCGTCCCGACAGCTCATCGATGTCGCCGATCAACGAGGCAAAGGCGCCGTCCATGCTTACCATGGCGGCAACCGCATCGCGAACCTGGACGAGTTCCTTCTCATCGCTGATGGTCAGACCGTGTAAGACGACCTTGAGCCTCTCCTCTGCCTCCATGATCTGGGCCAGAAGCCGCTGATGCCCGTACAGCCGCCTATCCAGCTTCTCCATGATAATGGCGCAGCGCGAAAAAAGAGACATCAGGCCATAGTTTTCATCCACATAGCCGGACAACTCGTCGGACAGGCCAAGCCTTTCCACGATGTCGAGCTGTTCAAGCCGGGCGCCGGCAACGGCCTTGGCCAAAATCCTGGCACACGCCAGCGAGCTGAACAGCGCCGTCGCAAAGACTCCGGCAATGGCCGGGATGGCGCCGCTTCCCGCGACCATGATCCCCCCAGACGCCACAGCCGCCACAATCAGCGAAATGACCACCATTTTCCCATTGATCGCCGACAAACTTGCCTGCCGTTCATATGACATAATGACCACCCTTACGGAACAATGTTCTCCCTGCTTTTATCATGCCGTCCACGGGCTGTCAACGAATGAGGGAGGAAACTATATCTTTGATTTCAAAGAGATGGAATAATAGCGCCATGGTGTGTCCACCTCGCCGAACAAGCCGGAAAGGATCGCTCGGCAATGCTTGATTTTTTTGGACGCCGGTGCGATACTATAGAACTATTTACCTGATTTTTTAGGAGGATCACATGTTTGGATTTGGCATGCCCGAACTGATAATCATATTGGTCATCGTTTTGGTCGTATTCGGTGCAGGGAAGCTTCCCGAAATCGGCGGAGCGCTGGGCAAGAGTATCCGTAACTTCAAAAAGTCGTCCGAAGGAAAGGACGAGATCGAGATCAAGCCCAAGAAGGATGGCGAGGACGACAAAAAAGCCTGAATGGGGTTTGTCAACCCCGGATGGATCACTAAGGGGGAAAGGCCTGGCGCCTTTCCCCCTTTTTTGTCCCCTCAGGGAGATGGTTTTCGCGATGCGCCCCTAAGACGCCAGGTATTCGCTGATCTTCTCCGCAAGCGTGCTGTAGATCCGGCGGCACTCGTTCTCATCCTTCTCCAAAAGTGTTACCCGGAAGCCCTGCAACGGCGTGGAGAACGATGAGAGCGGCACGACGCAGATACCGGTCGCCGCGAGGATGTGATATACGAACCGCTTGTCCGGGGACACGCCGGGCTGGCCGACCAGTCCGTTCACCAGGTCGCGCACCTCATTGTTGGCAATGGGGATTGATTGGCGGTTGGTCAGCAAGCCCTCCCTGAATGCCACAGCCATGTAGAATGCGCCGTTGGTGCGGTTGACCATGAGCTGGGGCACCTCTTTGAGGAAGTCGTAGGTGATGTTGCTCATCCTCTCATAGCTGGCGATGCGTTCCTCCAGGTATCCGGCGTAGCCGGGGTGCTGCATGATGGCGGGGATGACGGTCTGGGGCAGGGTTGTGGAACAGACCTCGTTCATCTTGCTTGTCAGGATCAGGTTGACGTATTTGTGGAACTGCTCGTCCTCATGGCCGTTATACACCTCGATCCAACCGCAGCGTGAACCGGGCCAGGGGAACTCCTTGGAGATACCTTTCAACGAGATGGCCGGAACATCGCCGATCAAATCGCTGATCGGAACAGCCGTTTCGCCGTTATACACAATATTCGTATAGACCTCGTCCGCAATGATGAAGAGGTTGTGCTCCCTGGCCACCGCCACGATCTCGCGCAGTGTATTCTCGGTATAGACCATGCCGGTGGGATTGTCGGGGTTGATGATCATGATGGCACAGATGTTGGGATTATACCTGATATGGTTTTTCAGGTCATTCAGGTCGGGATACCATTTTTCCTCGGGCTTGAGCCGGAAAAGGGCCGGCGCGGCGTGTGCATGGCCGATCTCTCCCAGGGTATGTGTCGTGTAGGAAGGAGACGGCATCAGCACGCGGGCCTCGGGGCGCAGACAGCCATAGATCTTGGCAATGGCGTCCCCCAGGCCGTTGAAGAAGATGATATCATCCGGGGTGATTTGAACCCCGCCGCGGCGGTTGGTCATATCGCAGATAAACTCGCGGGTTTCCAGCACCCCGCGGGTGTGACAATAGCCCCAGGTGGCGTCGTCCACAACCGCCTTGGCTACGATCTCCTTCATAAAGGACGGGATGACCTCCCCTTTGACGATCGGGTCGCCGATATTCTCCCAGTTGATCTTAACGCCGTGCTTTTGAAGTTTTTCAGCTACGTTGACGATATTGCGGATCTCGTAGGTCAGCTCCCCCGTTCCGGGGCTTACCAGGTCAATACGCATTGCTGTCTCCTCTCAAATTTTATCTGAAGTGCATCTCAACGCTTTTGTGAGCCGTTATCCATATCCACCGAAATCAGCAGCCGGCCGTCCTCATCACGCCAGCGCAGCCATCCGAGCGTAGACTGGTCAGGCATCACCAGCGCCCAGTCGCCGTCCAGCTTGACGACTTTGAAAGACAGCTTAGGCGACGCCGGCGGCGTCAAGGGCATCTTGCCCGGCTGCCGGAATATTTGGTAATGCTGCTTGCGCAGGCCGGACAGCCAGCGGCACGACTTACCTTTCAGCAGGGTATCCCATGGCTGAAAAATCCCCCGTTGCCGCGGGTCCAACCAACCCAGGCGGCCGGCATCGTCATAGGCCACCCGCAGCCAGTCTCCCTTGCGCGCCGTCACGATCAGCGGCAGCCGGGAAACGTTCCGGCTGAAAATCCATTCATAGGGAGGCGCTGTACCTCTGTCCAGCGCCCCGATGCGCAGGACGGCCGGTTCCTCGTACAGGTAGAGCGGCTCCTGGGGGCCGTTATTCCCGCCCTTCTCCACAGCCAGGAGCAGAATACCGATGCCGCTGTAAGGGCGCATCTGCTGCGGAGCCTGCTGGGGAGTCGCTGTTGCGGCAGCAGAGAGCAGCAGGATGATCGCCACTATGCACATCTTCATCGCAAAAACCTGTCTCATTCCAAGTTGCATTCAAGTTGACATTTTGAAGACCTTTGAGGTTTTGAAAACCTCAAAGGTCTGGCCTGAAATATGTGCCATCTTGAATGCAAAAACCTGTCTCACTACTTAAAGAGCCCTCTCAGTCGCTCCAGGTATGCCGTTGCCGCAGGCTCATCGTCGGCCGGCGCCCAAACCGCCTTCTCTGCGTCGCTGAGCGGCAGGTAGGGTCCGGCCTTGGCCTCGAAGAAGACCGTGCCCGGTTCGAGGCTTACCGCCGTATGGTAGATGCCGTTTAAGATGTCGGCGGCAAGATTGCCGCTCTCATGGGAGAGCAGGACCGTTTCTGCGACGGCCCCATCGTCTGAAAACGTGACAACGCCCAGCTTGCCGCCCATCAGGATAAAGGCCTCATCCTTTTCGGGGTCCAGGTGGCGGTGGGGGCGAACGTACGAGGCCGGTTCAATGGCATTCAGCAGGCGATGGCAACGGGATTCGTCGCAGCGGTGGATGTTGTGATTCTTGCGCAGGCGCGGGGAGACACGGGCTTGCTCGGAAAGCCGGCGCAAAAGGTCAGTGGTGATGATCTTCATCTATCCCATTCTCCATTGTCCAATAATGCTTGTCATCTGACGCAACGGCGTGGGGATAGGGTTCAGCGATCCACCAAGGCAAACTGATTCCCGTCAAAATCGGCTATGACCGCCATCTTGCCCCATGGGCTCGACACCAGCGGTTCGACAAACGTAACGCCGTCTGCCCGCAGCGATTCGCACAGTTGCTCGATCCCCTCAACCCGCAGGGAGATGCCGGTATGCCGCCCCACCAGCCTGCGGGCATCCTCATGAAGCGCCAGCGATACGCCGAACGTGGTAGGCGCGCCGGGAAAGAACTCAATTACCATCTCGCTCTGCCCGGCAACCGGTAGGCCGAGCAGTTCGCAATAGAACCTCTCTGCCTTGGCCAGATCGGTGACAAAGACAACCACGTTTTTCATCGATACGGTCATGAAAACCCCATTTTTCGAATGAATGCTACTCTGTCGCCTTTTGCGACAGCCGGTGCACGCACTCCACCATGTGGATGGCATTCTCAGGGGGAACCGTCGGCAGGATGCCGTGCCCCAGGTTGAAGACATGTCCGGGCCGGCCGGCGTTTTCGTCCAACACCCGCTTGACCTCCGCCTCGATGAACTCCTTCGGTGCGTAGAGCACAGTCGGGTCCAGGTTTCCCTGCACCGCCATCCCCTGGCCGAGCAGATCACGCACCTTGCCCAGATTGACGTGCCAATCCAGCCCCATCACGTCGCCGCCCGCCTTCCTGACCGTTTCCATCATGCTGCCGGCACCCTTGACAAAGTGGATCACCGGTGTCTCCATCCGGTTCAGGCCGTTAATCAGCTTGGTGGTATAGGGGAGGACATAGGTCTCGTAATCCGATGGCGCCAGGATACCGCCCCAGGTGTCGAATATCTGAATGGCCTGGGCCCCGGCCTTGATCTGGGCATTGAGGTATTCCATATCCATCATGGTGATTTTTTCCATCAGGGCCGCATAGACATCGGGCGCAGCGTACATCATGCGCTTGATCTGGGCAAAATCCTTGGAGCCCTTGCCTTCCACCATGTAGCAGGCCAGGGTAAAGGGAGCGCCGCCGAAACCGATCAACGGCACCTTGTTGGCCAGCTCATGACGGAGAATCCTGATGGTCTCCAGGACATAGGGCACGTCCTCCTCCATCTGCGGAATGCGGAGCTGGTCCACGTCGGCCATGCACCTGATCGGGTGTTCGAAAACCGGTCCCGGCACGAAATCCAGCTTCATCCCCATCGGTTCGACCGGCGTGAGTATGTCGGAGAACATGATGGCGGCATCGACCCCCAGTATATCCACCGGCTGGATGCTTACCTCGGCCGCCAGTTCCGGGGTTTTGCACAATTCGAGGAAGGTGCATTTCGAGCGTACCGCCATGTATTCCGGCAGGTAGCGGCCCGCTTGGCGCATCAGCCAGACCGGCGTGCGGTCCACCGGCTTACCCCAACAAGCATCGAGAAAACGTGTGTTCATATTAACTCCCTGAATGTGATAATTTCATGAAAAATGGCAAAACAGAGGGGGATTTTAATTCTTCGCCGCAGGAAAAGTCAAATTAATTTGAGGTTTTTTCGCAACGATGAAGCACCAATCACTGCTATCGCTCCACCAGATAGGCATGACCACCCAGCTCAACCCGGTCGCCGGGGCGGAGTTTACGCCCCCGGCGCAATTCGACAGCACCGTTTACCCGCACATCGCCTTCCGCGATGATCAACTTTGCCTCCCCGCCTGAACACACAGCATTGACCGCCTTGAGAAAACTATCCAGCTTGATGTACTCGCCGGTGATAAAAAATGACATTGATCCCTTTCGATTAATCCTTCGGGCTGCTATGCGCCTCTTCGTAACTGACCGCCACGACGCGATTGCGGCCTTCCAGCTTCGCCAGGTAGAGCGCTTCATCCGCTGCTTTGTAGAGTTTTGCCGCAGTGTCGTACTTATCAAGGGAGGCGACACCGCAACTGAATGTTGAATTGAAAGTATTCTCCCCGGCCGGAAAGCCTATGGTGGCAAAATCTTCCAGGATCTGTTGCAGGAGATGCCCCCCCTCATGGATGGAGCATGCCGGGAGCACCACGGCAAACTCCTCGCCACCGGTGCGGCCGACCACATCAGCTTTGCGGAGCCGCTGCCTGAGAAGCCGGGCCAACGCCATCAGAACCCGGTCGCCTGCATCATGGCCGTAATTGTCGTTAACCTCCTTGAAGTGATCCAGATCGATCATGGCAAAGCAGACCGTTTCCGCCAGGTTCTGGTTCTGGGCCTGTTTAATGGCGGCATCGAGAGCATCATTGGTCGCAGCGTAGTTTAAGAGCCCGGTCATGCTGTCCCTCACCATGAAGGAGCGTATGATCTTCATCCGTTCGGCAAGAACGGTCACGGTGGAGATCAGGTGGTCGGGCTTGATCGGCTTGATCAGATATTCGTCCCCTCCCATCCGTCTCGCTTCAAACTGCGCGTTCGTATCGGTTTCGCCGGAGAGGAAGATTATGGGGATGCTGAAATAGGCGTCGATCTGCCGGATCGCCTTGGCCAGCTCCATACCGTTGCAGCCGGGCATATACATGTCCATTAGGATCAGATCCGGCTTGAATTCGTGGAGCCGCGGCAACGCCTGCAAGGGATCGTTCAAACTCCGGGTCTCCATACCCGCCCCCTGGAGGATCACGGCGGTCATCTCCGTCAGAAGGAGATCGTCATCCACAATCATGATCCGGTACGGCTCGGGAGCTTCCCGCGTCGTAAGGGCATGGAGGGTGGCACAGAGTTCGGTGATGTTTACCGGCTTGACGAAATAGGCGCTGGACCCAGCCCGCAATGCCGCAAGACGGGAAGGGAGATCGCTCTGGGATGATATGAAGACCGACGGGGTTTCCCGCTCCAGACCAGCCAGTATCTCCCGGATTGCCTCCGTCGCTCCGGACGGCAGGTCGGGATAGACCACATCCATGATGATGACATCAGGGTGTCCACTGCGGATCGCCTTGCGGAACTGATCCAACTCCCCGAAGGAAACCACCTCGAAACCGAAACAACCGATCTGGGTGGCAAGATTCAAACGTTGAATCGGATCATCCTCACAGAGGTAGACGACCTTGCGTTCCATCCCATGGAAGGTTTCGGCGGCAGCCACAATCTCCAGAGCCTGCAGATCCATCATCTGCGACGCATCGGTGCCTGCCACCTCGAGCTCAATCCGGGCGATAAGTTCCTCCAGCAGGGGACGCCACGCGGCATCGGGACCGGCATCCCCTCTTTTCGCCCTCTTTGCCAGTCGTTCACCCTCTGCGGCAACGACACTCAGGGCGTCCAAACCGAAGTTGGCGCTAACCCCCTTCAAGGTGTGCAGACAACGGTGCAGTTTATCCAGCGCCTCTTTGGCCGGAGCCCCCTTGCCAAGGTCGGCGTAGGCCTCCCTGATCTGGCCCAGTTTCGAGGGGAGCTGACGTATGAAGGTCTCGCGGAAATTCTTCAGTTTTGTCGCAATTAAGGTTGACTTGCCGCTCATAGCACCTCTGTTTGGAAACGACCGTAACGAACTGTTTGGTAAGGGCTTCCAAAGGATCATTCGGCAGGCGGTCATCACCGCCTGTTCGAGAGATGTGCCGGCTGTCGGGGGACGGCGCCAACGCCGGCTGCTTGGTGTGGTATAATGAACCAAATAATTAAATTTGCCAAATATTATCTATTCTGCAAGGATATTTGCATTGTTGTTAGATGGAGTGTTCAGGAATCTGTCTCTGACGCTGTCGAATTTGTCCTGCATGGCTTCCTGTTGTGACCAGCGCGCCAACTCGTCCACGTCTACCGGGAAGGTCTCGGCGACTATAAGCGCCTGCTCCAACCCCTGCTTGTCGCCCCAGTGGAAGTAGTGGGAGAGGCGGTCCTTGATGCAGTCGGCCGGGGTAAGCAGGCGCAGGGTACCGGTCCGGAAATTCAGTTCAGCGATCTCCCTGACCGGTTCGGAACCGACGGAGAGGGGCCCGGTCGGGAACTCAAGGAAGAATGGCGTTGCCGGGTGGACGAAGTAGCGCTTCTTCGGTTTGAAGCCGATCATGTCCAGGGCCGCGGCAAGCTTCTTACGATCCTCACGGTAGCGCTCGATGAAGTCGAGGTCATTTGACTGGTAGCGATTGTCGCTGTAGACGGAGACGCAGCCTCCTCCGCTCAATACCACATCGATGCCCTGCTTGGCCAGATGATCGGACACGTAAGCGGCCAGCTCGGCCAAGCTCATGCCAGCCAGTGGTATGGACATTACAGCGGCTTCCCTTTCCGTCTCGGCCGGCGGCGATTATCCTTCAGACGCTCGCGGATATCATCCGGATAGAAGGCGAGGACCTTAGTCAGCAGGGCGCGCAGTTCGTTCAGGAATGGATAGCGGGGGTTGAAACCGAATACCCTGGTGCGGCCGACCGATTTGCTGTAGAGGATGCCACCGTTCTCGAGCTTCTCCATCTGGCGTAGCAATGGCGCCGGCGCGATGCCAAAGAAATCCGAGATCTCGCGCAGGTACCCTTCCGATCTGGCGGTGAGGTAAATGAGGACCTTTTCGCAGGTTGTTGATCCAATAAGTGCTTCAAGCATATTGTTACCTTATAGGTATCATATATTACCTTATAGGTAACAATACACCATAAACCTGTTGTTTGACAAGGGAAATATCTTGGAGAGTTTAAGAAACCGTGTATGACATTCAGAACCTGGCGTGACAGGCCAGTTGAAAGTACGGCGCCGGGTGACTGTCCAGCTTCACGTGCTTGTCGAAAAAATCCCAGGTTCGATAGATCATGTATCCTCCTTCGGCTTCAAGGGTCAGGGTGGGGAGGACCTTCCACGCAAAACCGGGACCCAGACGCACATCGGTGTAATCGACCGTGGCATTGTTGAGTGCCGGCATGCCATGGATATCCCCAAAACGTTCACCGACCACAAAAGTCCCGGCCTTGACGCCCGCACCGAGGTATGCCTTAAGATCGTCGTTCACGTCATATTCCAGTCGAGGCTTCGGTAACTGGAAGTTCAATGTCCAGTCATCGGCGTATTTCCAGCGGAATCCAAGCGCAGGGAACACGGGGTATTGGCTCCTAAGATCAACGCGCAGGCCGAAGAACCATTGCAGATCGGCGTCTCTCAGATAGACCGCACCCATAAAGAGTGGCGCGTCAACGTTTCGCCAACCGATTTGAGCCAAACTGCCGTACACGCCCGGCTGAATTTCGGTGCGCATGAGCCATTGGTCGGCCACCTGATAGTCAAAACCCACGACCGCACTGACATGCTGTAATATATCAGGCAGCGCTCCGGTCTGAGAGGTATCGAAGGCAAAACGTTCCCAATCGGCTCCTACCCGCAATAACAGGTCATTAGTGATTTGCGGCGAGATGACATACTTGACGTCAGTAGCAAGTTCGTAGATGGAGCCGACATTTCGCCCATCCTGATACGTTACCCCCCTGCCCGCATATCCCAGTCCAAGATCAAGTTCGTGAGCAACGGCCATCGATTCGGCAGCCAGGGCACTGGTTGGCGCTGCCGGCATCACGACCAGCAGCATGGGCAGTATGAAAGAGTTGCTGAAGATACGTTTCATGGTCACCCATACGTTGTCGTTGATCCGGCTCATGGCTTGGTCCTTATATCATCCAGAAAACAGCGGATCACTTTCTTGATCTCCTGGATCATGATGACGCCATAAGCGAGCCGTTCGATACCTTTCGTGTACCTCAGCATGGGAGCGGCAAGAAAATCTCCGCGCCAGACAAGGGAACCGGTTTTCTTGCCATCGCGGATCGGCCAGATCTCATAGAGGGTGGCGGCTGCGTAATAGGTGCTGCTGGCATAGTAATCAATGTCCAGAAGTTGATAATGGTCCCCGACGGCCAGTTGATAAACCGCTCCGAGATTGAGAGTCGCATGGTGGTTGGCTTCGAAAAAACTCCAGTTGTACAAAGGCTGGAGGGAAGAAACCTCTGCGCCATTGCCCAACATTCCGGTTTTTTGCAAAAGCGGGGCGAATTCCTGGATGATTTTTCCCTGTTCCTGGAGCATTGAACGGAGCTGTACCGAGGGATACAGGAAATCTCCCTCGGCCTCGTAGGGCAGCACGCCGCCAAGCCCCTTGAGTTGGAAGGCGGTGGCGCGCGTTAACAACAATTTGGACCAGCAGGAGCCGATGGAATTGAGGGAGGAATCCTTACTGACGCAGGCGGAAAGCTCGCGCGCATCGGAACTGGTCAGGTTCAGCTCCAACTTGCCGGAAGTGGTCGCCAGGGTCTTTTCCACCAGCCACTTGACCGGACGGCTTCCGGGATCGAGATGAAGTTTCTTGAAATCCCTGGGTTGGCAAGGACTACTCAGCCCGCTCGATGCATATATCTTCAGCGATGCACAGCGGGTCGGGTCCCAGCTCTGTTGCAACCTGAACACCGCCTCCGGAGAAAGCGGCACA
The DNA here is from genome assembly GCA_003151775.1 of Geobacter sp. Taxonomy (GTDB): domain Bacteria; phylum Desulfobacterota; class Desulfuromonadia; order Geobacterales; family Pseudopelobacteraceae; genus Oryzomonas. The sequence goes on from PLYK01000037.1 coordinate 19,324, forward strand.
AAGAAACATATCTGAGTCGAAATGCCGTTGGGAAAATTCATCAGGGGTCCGCGCTGGCTGAATATTTCGCCTTCCAGCAGGCGTTTTACATCAATTTTCTGGAAGTCGCTGAACTTCTTCAAATTCTCCAGCGGATCGGAGGCATGGGACGGGGCCGGTGCGGCCACGGCGCCGCATAACCACATAATCAAGAAGATCGATAACTGTTTCATGTACCTACTCTCTGAAATCCTCGTTAGAATCAGCCCAATGGCGGTTCTTGCCTCTTCTTTGGAATCTTACCCCGGAAGGCCGGGCCTGCACATCGGGCGACCAAAGCATCACAGTCAATTGTTGACGTTGACGGGTTGAAGTTACTATTTTCGAATATATTTACGTTTTGTCAAGCTGTCGGGAAAACCTAAACTGCAATAGAACGCGGATGACGCGGATTAAACCAAACACAGGCAAAACAAAAAGATTTGGGTTTAAACCTGATTGATTAAGCTTTTATCCGCGTTTATCGGCGTTAATCCGCGTCCAATAACCGTATCAAAAGTTTTTGTCAAGATTACTGCAAGACAAGCCCTGCCCTGTTTTTCCGTCAGTTGACGCTACAGGACTTTTGGTTGATGATTTCCCGTATCATCCGTAGAGCCAGCGCGAAGTCTATCGGTTTGGAGATAAAGGCATCCATGCCTGCGGCGAGACACTTCTTCTCGTCTTCTTTGCCCGCGTGGGCCGTCATGGCGACGATGGAGGTGTGGTCGCCGCGTTTCCGCTCCTTCTCCCGGATGGCGCGGGTCGCCTCGAAGCCGTCAAGTCGCGGCATCTGGACATCCATCAGCACGAGCTCATATTCCCCTGTTTCCCACATTTCGACCGCCTTTTGGCCATCCTCGGCGCAATCGAGACGGAAGTTCGACTTTGTGAGCATCACACCGAGTATTTGCCGGATTGTCGGATCGTCTTCGGCAAGAAGGAGATGCGGAATCCTTTCTCCTTGCGGAACAGGTACCTTTTCAGGCTCAGGGGCATTGGGCACGGCTGGGGCAACGAACTCCGGTCCGGCTTCTCCCAAGGGGATCGTGAAGGAGAAGGTGCTTCCCACCCCATTATTGCTCTCGAAGGAGATCGTTCCCCCCATCAGTTCCACAAGTTCCATGCAAATCGCAAGTCCCAGGCCTGTACCGCCGTAACAGCGGCTGTGCGACGCGTCAGCCTGGCTGAACGACTGGAAGAGAAGGGCCTTCTTGTCGTCGGGTATGCCGATGCCGGTGTCCGTCACGGCGATAGTGAACTCCCGCTTCCCATTGGAGGACATCCTTCCGGCGGTTGCGCGCACCTCCACCTTTCCGCTTTTGGTGAACTTTACGGCATTGCCGATCAGGTTGAGAAGGATCTGCCGCAGCCGCGCGTGGTCTCCGACAATCGTTTTGGGAATTTCCTCCGCCACCGAGATGGCGAAGTCGAGCCCCTTGCGACGGACCTCGGGGGAAATGATATCGACCGCCTCGGCGAGGCACCCAGTCAGGGAGAACGGCCTCTCTTCTATGGTGAGCTTCCCCGCCTCGATCCTGGACATATCGAGAATATCGTTAAGGATCTGGAGGAGGGATTGGGCCGATCTCAGCGCCGTTTCCAGATACTCTTGCAGCAGCGGGGCGGGGTCTTCATCCAGAGAGAGTTGGAGCATGCCGAGGATGCCGGTCATCGGGGTGCGCAGCTCGTGGC
>PLYK01000090.1 GCA_003151775.1 Geobacter sp.
GGTCGACGTGGCCCATGATGGTCACAACCGGCGGCCGCTTCTCAAGGGTTTCAGGCGCATCAGGGACCGACTCCAGGATCTCGTCCAGGTCAACCGCCACGTTTTCCACTTCATAGCCGTATTCGGAGGCCAGGATGACCGCGGTATCGAAATCCAGGGGATGGTTGATGGTGACCATCATCCCCATCTTCATCAGGGATTTGATCAGGTCGTTGGCCTTGATGCCCATGCGTTTGGCCAACTCGCCGACGCTGATGCTCTCGGTAATCCTGATGATACGCTTGATGGCCTTGGGAACGGTGATCTCTGTCTTGCGGGTTTCAACCACCCGCTCCTTGCCCTTCTTCTTGGACCCTTTGTAGACCGGATCAAAGGTGCGTTCCCGTTTTTCCAGGATCTCGTGCTTTTTGGGCTGCTCCTTCTTCTTGCCGGGAGCGCCGCCTCCGCCGCCTCCGCCCTTCTTGCCGCCCTTTCCGGCGTCGGGACCATGGCCGGGTCCCTCTTTTCTCCCCCCCGGGCGACGGCTGTCTCCGGCAGAAGGTGCCGCCGGCGCAAGCTGCACCTGCTTCATGCGGGAACGGTCCTGGTCGGCTGCGGGTGCCGCTGCGGGAACGCCGCCGCTCCTGGGCGCCGGCTGGGAGGCCGGCCTGGCCGGTGCGGTGCGCGGCGTGGTCGGCGTTTCCTTGGTCACTACGCGGGTCGGGCGGGTGGTGACGCCCGGGATCTCCATCCGGCCCAGGATGCGGGCCTGATTGGGACTTGCCCTAACCGGTTCGGGCGGCGCCTTGGGCTTTTCCGGAACAACCGGTTCCACAGCGGCCGATTTGGCCGGCGCCGGCGCCTCCTGAGGAACGGCCACCGGTTCAATGGGCCGAACATCAGGCGCCTTGGGAGCCAAAACCGGCTCCGGCTTCTTTTCCAGCTCGACGGCAACTGCCGCCGGCGGCGCTTCCTCGGCCGCAGCCTCGGGAACAGCCTTGGCGCGACGCCTGATGATGTTGGTCGTGACCCGCACCTCGTCGGTGCTGGCGGTGCCTTCCTTGGGTTGGGGCGTCAACAGCTTTTTGACGGCATCCTCTTCGACCAGGGAGGCCGACGATTTGGCCTCAATTCCGATCTCTTTGAGCCTGGCAAGGGTCTCACGGGTATCGATACCCAATTTCTCCGCCAGATTGCTCACGCGTATCTTGCTCATACTTACTGCACCTCCCCCAGGAAGTTTCTATATCGTTCAATTGTTTTAACAAGTTGAGCCACAAAACCGCTCGCTTTGACGGCAACAGCGCTACGCGGCGCCTTACCAAGCAGGGCGCCGAAATCATCCTTTGTCAAAATCCGTTGGCAGGCAACGCCGTTACCCGCAGCCTGGGCCGCGATCTTTTCGCCGATTGCTTCGGAAATGTCCTGCGCCACCAGGACAAGCCCCGGCTTGTTCTTCCCTTTCAGCGCGCAGCCGACCAGCGAACCCCCGGCAATGACCTTGCCGGCCTTATTGGCCAGGGCGATGTACCCCATGACCCGCTCAAGCAAAAGCCTCGCCACCAGCCCGGTCAGCTTGTCGGGGGGCGGCACGCTTACCTCGCGTTTGAAGGCGCGGCCAAACTGGCGCTGCTTGACCGCCGCAGCCAGGCAGGCGGCATTGGTGCAGGTGTAGGCCCCTCTGCCGGGCAGCTTTGCATCCAGGTCCGGCACTACCTCCCCCTGCGGGGAGAGCACAAAACGGATCAGGCGGTCCCGGTCCCTGGTTTCGCGGCACGCAAGGCAACTGCGCTGCGGTTTTTCCGCACCATTGTGGTGGGACATCCCCGTGCGTTACTCCGCCTGCTTTTCTTCGGCATCCGGTGTGGCGGCAGCCCCGGCGTTCCCGGCTTCACCGCCATTCCCGGCTTCACCGCCATTCCCGGCTTCACCGGCTTCACCGCCATTCCCGGCTTCACCGGCGTTCCCGGCTTCACCGGCGTTCCCGGCTTCACCGGCGTTCCCGGCTTCATTGGCATTCCCGGCTTCATTGGCCGCCTGCTCTTCTTCCTGCTCCAGCTGGGTGCCGTCAAAGGAAGCGAACTGAGCCAGTTCGGCCTCAGCCGCCTTGGATTCGCTCTTGATGTCGATGCGGCATCCGGTCAGACGGGCCGCAAGGCTGACGTTCTGGCCGCGCTTGCCGATGGCCAGGGAGAGTTGATCGTCGGCCACGACGATTTCCAGCACCCGGTGGTCCTCATCCACAAACACCTTGGAAACCTGGGCCGGGGAAAGGGCATTGCAGGCGAAGCGGGCAATATCCTCGGACCAGGGAATGATGTCGATCTTTTCGCCNNCGACGCAGGCGCCGACCGGGTCCACATCCGAATCGTTGGATGAGACGGCAATCTTGGCGCGGCTGCCCGGATCGCGCACCACGGCGTTGATCTCCACGATGCCTTCGGCAATCTCGGGCACCTCGAGCTCAAACAGCTTGGCCAGCATGCTGGGATGGGTGCGGGAAAGGATGATCTGCGGCCCCTTCGTGGTCATGCGGATCTCGGTGATGATTGCGCGGATACGGTCGCCGGGGCGGTAGACCTCCCGCGGCATCTGCTCCTTGGTCGGCAAAACCGCCTCGGCGCGTCCCAGGTCAACCAGAAGTTCACCCTTTTCGAAGCGCCGCACCATGCCGGTGATGATCTCCCACTGGCGGTCGCTGTACTCGTTGAAGATCGTCTCCCGTTCCGCCTCGCGCACCTTCTGTATGATGACCTGCTTGGCGGTCTGGGCGGCAATGCGGGTAAATCCGCTTGCGTCCAGCTTTTCTCCCAGCGAATCGCCGACCTCCACATCCGGGTCGATCTCCCGTGCCTCATCGAGGGTTATTTCTTTATAGGAGTCCTGGACCTCTTCTACAACGATCACAAACTCGAACAGCTCCACCTCGCCCGAGTCGGGATTGTAATGGGCCTCCAGATCACGGGTGTTGCGGTACTTCTTGTTGGCAGCGGTCAACACTGCCTGCTCCATGGCCTCCATGACCACCTGCCGGTCGATGCCCTTTTCCTTGACGATCTGCTCGATGGCATGTTTGATATTGATGTTCGTTTCCACGATTGCTTCTCCTTACCGGCGTATATGGGAAATCAGATCAAAATTCGAATTCCAGGTTGGCCTTGGCGATCTTCTCCAGCGGAATTGAGGCTGTCTGGCCTTCGGAAAGCTTCATGGCGACGTTTCCGTCCACCAATCCCACAAGCCGCCCGATGAAGATCTTGCGCTTGTTGCCGGCATCGTCGGGTAACGCTTCATAGGTGCGCACCCTCACCAAACAGCCGGCAAAACGCTCGTAATCGGCCGGATTCTTGAGCGGCCGGTCCAGACCGGGGGAAGAGACCTCAAGCGAATAGTGACCTGGGATGACGTCTTCCACATCGAGGATGGCCGACAGCTCACGGCTGACATCGGCGCAGTCGTCCAGGGTAACGCCACCTTGCTTGTCGATGAAGAGCCGCAGCACGCTCTCACGCCCCGCCCTGGCGAACTCGATATCGACCAGCTCCATGCCGAGCGACTCCAGAATCGGCAACGCGATGCCGGACACATGCCCGCACACGTCTCCCTTGATCATAGTCATACGCTGTCTCGCAAAATAAAAAAGTGAGCCTTGCGAGCTCACTTTTAGTGAACAATTTTTTTGTTTTTATACCACAACAATCCCTGAAGAAGCAACTCTTTTTTTGGGGATAGCCAGTAAAAACGCTACTTCGGCTGAATTTTACGACACCCGCGGCACCCGGTGGGGCCACGCCCCCGCTCACTATGGCATCCCTTGCAGAAATAATGGGCAAGGCGGGCATCAAGGTGGGCCAGGGTCACGTTAGCCTGGGGGCTGATCGTGCGATGGCAAGGGGCGCACAATTGCTCCTCAAAGTTCCTGATTCAACATATTGCCAGCGGTTGTTCTATTGATCTAATATCTTGATATTTGTAATGAAAAATTCGGTTTCTGCAAAACATTCAGTTGGTACGCCTTTATGTTGTTCGTAATGTAGAGCAACTTTTTTACCCATAGCATTATTAATTTTTTGGGCTGTTGCATCATCACGTACACTGAACAGGAACTTCTCTGGAATTGATCCAGGTACAGGTGTTATTTGCAATTCACCTTCCCATGTTTTACATATCCAGCCTTTATTAGAAAATTTTTGGACATAACCAACACGCTCGCCTTCGGAAAAACTCCAATTCAAGGTAAACCAAGTATATACTGCAAAACCACCGGCCATTAAAAATATAATTATAATAACCCAAACAATTGTCTTTGATTTACTTATCCCCATGAATTTCCTCCAGCTATCTTTATTTATTAGGGACTCGGAACTTACCGATATNNTGTAAAACGGTATATTGGTAAGTTCCGAATCCCTTACTTCCCATGATATGGTCCCGAGTGTCCATAATGAATAATACTAATGCCATCGAGACGTTATAAGCGTTATATCACTCTCGTCTTGACAGTCAATAACAAACCATCATTCAAAGGGCACCTCAGCGCTCCACAATTGGAATTTCCCTGCAAAAGATTTGTGATCGAATGTGGTCATTTAACGAATACCATGCCAGATAACGTCATTTCACTGGTTATTTGACGTTTTTCGCTTCTGCCATAAGGTGTTGAGTTGTATACACTTTAAGCGATTTATAAAATAAAACAGCAAGTTGTAATTATGTGCTAAAGTTGGTTCGCTTTATGCAAAATATATTTCCATGAAGTAACCACTCCGATGAAAGGAGGTTTGTAAGAATAGTAAATTTACAATCAAATAGAATATGCGCAAAACCGGGAGTTTGTAACTCCTACTGAGTCCTGTCATTACAGGACCACCAAGATTCACTATTGTTAGACTGACTGTCTGATTCACTTGCAGTAATCGAGGTACACGCAATAGTTCTTTATCAATCACATATCAGTATGTTACATAGAGGGGAATATTTATATTGCCCTATATATCCTGATAAAACAGGATCACCCAATGCTTGGAAATAAGGCTGACCGGTAGTATTACGGTCAGCCTTTCTGTTTCGTTTACACCGATAAAGTTGATAGTAATATTATTTGGTGAGAAGTAAGTACCAACGCCAGGTTCAATGACTGTCGGGCTCGTAGGCAGAAATAATGTTCATTGTCAGCACGAATACTATCGCTTGACAGTAGTATCGTATCGCGTTACTATTTATCCATGATTACGTCATTTTCCTGCAAAGAGACCGAAAAGCTCTATTACGGACGGTTTTCCGCCAGGCTGCCCCAGGAAATCCAGCGGATCGCGCAACGCAAGCTCAAACAGCTCAGCGCGGCGGCGACCCTTGACTTTCTCCGCATACCGCCTGGGAACCGCCTGGAACAGCTTTCCGGCGACAGGGCAGGACAATGGAGCATCCGAATCAACGACCAGTGGCGCATCTGCTTTTTCTGGGACGAAGGCAACGCTGCCGGCGTTGAGATCATCGACTATCATTAAACAACAAGGAGTACTCATATGAATAAACGTGACCTTCCCCCGGTGCATCCCGGTGAGATCCTGCAAGAGGATTTCCTGAAGCCGCTGGGCATTACCCGCTATCGCTTGGCCAAGTCGATCAGGGTGCCGCAACGCCGTATTGATGAAATATGTTCCGGCAAACGTTCCATTTCCGCCGATACTGCGCTACGCCTTGCCAGGTTTTTTGGTTCCGACGCCCGGAGTTGGATGAATCTACAGGCCGAATATGACCTTGAGGTCGCTTCAATTAAGCTGGATGACCGTCTTGAGCGTGAGTTGAGTCCGTTTAAGCAGGCAGCATGATTGAAATGGTGTATAGAATGGGCCACCGAAATTACGGAATCGGATTTTTTCAATCAATCGAAGGAAATACCAAAAGCAAAATCTCAAAGCTTCCTGGCTTAATGAAATAACTCTGCAATTTCTTCCAACGTCCAAACATGAACCTGCCGACTTACAACTAATTGTATAACATCTTATTTTTGCTGGGGAAGATTCATGGGGACGCCCTTCATATTTTCACATTCAACAGATTTTCAATCTTCAAGCTCTCTTCCCTGACAACCTGATCACCTTTGTGGAGTGCCATGCTAACAGTCGATACAGCTATTTTCAAGTATTTCGCTATCGCCGTCATTGATACGCCCAACTCCGCTACGGCCAGATAGCAAAACAGGGCGCGCCCCTTTGTCACATTGCGCACCTTGGACGCGCCAACCAACTCTTCAGGATTGATGGCGACCTGAGCCGCCACTGCATGCAGAAGGCGCTCAAGGGTTAAACCTCTTGCTTCGTATGCATAGCGCCGGGTCAGATTCTCCTCCGCCTCGGCCAATACGATTTCGACAAAGTCTCCGTCACCCAAAATGCGTTCATCGCTCTTCTGAAAGCTCCCCGCTTTTCGTAACCGCTGCACCCCCTCCCATCCTCCGGTGCTACGGATAAGACCGCCGCCGGTCAGTCCCGGTTGCTGACCGAGTTTTGCCCCAGAGGCGACATACTCCTGATAGTCATGTCTTGCTTGCGAGAGCTTGCTGCCGAACAGTGCCAGAAGTGCCTCGGTTGTCTGCCACCGGTTCTCCTGAACCCCCATAATGGTGCCATGCCCGGCATACGGATGCTGTTCAAGTGCGGCGAAATCCTTAACAATCCTTGCCCGCAGGGGGTTCAGGTGTATGTAGCGCACCAACTCCTTAAGGTATCTGTCTTCCTGGCACAGAATGGATTTATAACGATTCTGGAAGAGATGGCCGCTACGCCGGTGACGCCGGTTAAAGCCGGAAGCATAGCCGCTCAATAGACGGCGCATGACCGTAGTGATCGGCACATTGCCGGTCTTCAGTAGCAGGTGAAAATGATTGGGGAGCAACGCCCAGGCAAAGCATTGCGTATCCGTCTGCAACAGGAGTGCGCCAAGTCTACGCAAATAGTCATCATAGTCCGCAGCGTCACGGAAAATCTTGCTTCGCTCAATACCTCTGGCGATGATGTGGTGCAGTGCGCCTGGCGCGTCTATGCGGGCTTGTCGTGGCATGTTGGTGGTTGTAGCATGGTGTTGGGATTATGTAAATGTGAAAATATGAAGGGCGTCCCCGAAATACCCCCTGGTGTTGGGATTATGTAAATGTGAAAATATGAAGGGCGTCCCCGAAATACCCCCATTTATTTATTCTTATGTTTGTTATCTTTTACATATTTACAAACGGTATTTAATACTACTTCACCTGTAGAATCTGGAGCTACAATTTGATAATCTAAATTGTATTTATAACTACATATAACCTCACCATTATATCTATAATCAATATATGAAATTAAAGATACTGTTTCATTTGAACAATTAAAACGAACTTGACTAATAGTATGATCATAGCCAGTATAGTCATTACTTGATTTGCCATTATCAAAATCAACTTGAAAAGACTTAATTGTTGAATCATTCAGAATTCCTTTTTCCCATACGAGTAAATCGCCAGATTTATTGTCATATTTAATTCTCGACTTATCAAAATACCATACAGTATTTCCAGCCTGAACCCATTCAGCCGAAAACGATGGTGCCGCGTTTAAGATGATAAATGCCATGAGAAAAAATATTTGAAGTTTCATAGTCCCTCCTAATGTCAAGCTGCGTTCCGAAGGAACATTATCACTCATAGAACTAAACGCAAGAAATTAATAAACCTGGAACCCATGACAGGGAACCCGGTTTATTGCATCTGCACGAATGTTACCTATGTGTTACCTTGAACCAGAGTATAACAAAAAGGGCTACAGTTTATCACTGTAACCCTTTGTTTTTACTGGAGCCACCTGCCGGAGTCGAACCGGCGACCTATTGATTACGAATCAATTGNNAGCAGGGCTACGTCGAGGATTTTGTGATTGAGCTGCGGTCAAAGATGGCCGGAAGATGAGATGCAAGATGTTCATGTTATTGTTGCTAGCCTCCTTAGTCGGCGGGGGTTGCGGGTCAACTTGGCCGGGCAGACAGCGACCTTCTAAACCGTTATGTTTCAGCGGGGTTAACCTACCCTAAATCAAGGGCAACTGTCAATCCCTACTTATCGGACGCAGGGATTGAGAGAGTGACCATCAGAACCGATATCCAACTCCCCCCAAGAAGATATCGGTATCCCGGTCATTGCTGGTGATGATGCGGTTCCAGGTGATGCGTGTATCCAGATAGGGGAGCAAACGGTAGCTGGCCGAAATGGAGGCGATACCTGACACTGTCTTGGGACTCTGCTGTGCCACATTGTAATGGTCGAGAGTCGCATGGGCGCCTGCGCCAAGACCCAGTGACAGCAGGTCATCCAGAACGGACGTGGTTGCCCAGAGTTGAGTGGAGATGCTGTTTCCCCGGTTCAGATAGCTTTCCCCTTCCTTAGACCAGGCAACGGTCCAGTCCAGATTCTTCATCAAGCCACGCCGATATTCAAGGCTGTAGGTAACAGTAGACTGCGAAATGGCGCTGTTGACGCTGGTTAGCCCTGCGAACAGCGTCAACTCGTTGCTGGTCGTGTTGGTCGTCTTCTCCTGTTGTAGTTGTGCACTGCCAAGAGTGGCCGGCTTTCTCGGCGTATCAAATTGGTAGCCTATTCCAACAAGGGCCGAGAATGTGTTAGTACTATTTTGGGGATCGTATATGTTGGCATTGCGTTGGAGATCAACGAAATTACCTTGGATCTTGAAGAACAGGCGGTTATCGGTGTACCAAACCGTAGCTAAACTACATATGGCACCTATGCCATGATTATTCACAAAGGTCCCCTCCCTATTCCATGTTGAATCGCAATAGGAATAAGGCCCCACCCCTGCCATTAGGGAAAGGTGCCGATCGAACAGATTGGTGCGGGTCCAAAGTTGTGCAGCTAGACCGTCACGGTGGTGGAGTTGAGTATGCCCTTCATTGAGATAGGACAGACTGTAAGCAAAATGCTCGCTAATCCCCTCTAGGTATTCCAGTTGCCAGGAAAAGGATTTTTTTGATTTCCCAGTTCGTTCTACCGTGCCACCGAGTATTGAAAAGTCCTCGGCCGTGGCCAAAGCGACTGTCGACATGATTAGGGCAACGGTGACAATCCAGCACAATGCAACACCAAGTCTTCTTGTAAGCCAGTCAAGAGTCTGGTATCGGGTGATGCTCAGCATATTTCCCATAAATGTATGCTCCAGTCCATAGGGTCTAGGGCGCAATGGAACGGAAAACCCGTTTAAGGTGCCTTGCCGTTCCGTTCAGATCTTGAGTTGTTTGTCCAGCGACCTTCCATTACACAACATCCAACCTGCAGTTTCCCAAGCTGAAGCGCCTGGACCGGGTCCTGCGTATGCCATATTAAGGCCTTACGGTGCTTTGGCGTATTCTGCTTTTGCAGGCGAAGTTTTGATTGTTAAGTATTGGTAGTTTCCAAACCGAAAGTTTAGATTCCAAGAGGAAAATGTTTGGTCACATGTTAGGGGTGCCCTAAGCCCACAAATTCTGCTGAAGAGCCGGATTGAATACCATGGAACGTCATCCGAGCCGCCGAAAAGCCGAGGCCTTGATGGCCGCAAAGAGCCTGCTCCCTTTTTCGATGCCCAGTTCACGGGCAGCCTCCTGCACCACCTCGGCCACGAGCCGGCCGTCACCGCAGGCAAGATCCACTCCGACCTTGTTGCCGGATCGGAAGGTGCCGGAAACGGCACAGTCGAGCAGGTTTCTGGCGCTGATCGCGTCGGGATGCTGCTTGATCAGGATGATATCCTTCGAGGAGAGCTCGAACAGCGCTTCCGGCCGGTCGCTGCCGGCGGAGATCAGAAGCTCGGTCCCGCCCCAGGCGTAGGCGGACATGCCCCCCACCCTGCGCGGATGAGCCAGCCGCAAGAGGTTGATATAGCCGACCGGGCTCAGCCCCATGCGGGATCGCGCCAGATCCTCGGCCGTTGTCTGGGCCTCGATGCGTCCGGCGCTGACCGCAAGCACCCGGTCCGCCATGATGCGCATCTCCAGGAGCGAGTGGGAGATGAAGAGATAGGGGATCCGGAACGCCTCGCTTGCGGCCTTCAGGTAATCGATGATCTGGAACTTGAGGGTGTCGTCCAAAGCCGACAGGGGCTCATCCATCAGCAGGAGGCGGGGACTGGAGAGGACCGTCCTGCCGATGGCCACCCGCTGTTTTTCCCCGCCCGAGAGATTATGCACGCCGCGTGACAGGAGATGGCCTATCTGCAGCACCGCCACCAGGCTGTCGAAATCGATCCTGCGGTTGGCCGGGGCGCTCCGTTTGTAGCCGTAAAGGAGGTTTCCCTTGACGCTCATGTGGGGAAACAGGTAGGGGCGCTGGAAGACGATGCCGATGCGGCGCTGTTCCGGGGGAACATTGATGGCGCCTTGGCTGTCGTAGATCAGTTCGCCGTCCAGCCGGATGACGCCGTTGTCCGGTTGCTGCAATCCGGCGAGCAGGCTTGCCAGCGTGGATTTTCCGCTTCCCGACGGCCCGAATACGCCGACGCGCTCTCCCTGGACCGTGAACGTCACATCCAGGGAAAAGGCGCCGAAACTCTTTTGCAGGCTAACGTGCAGTTCCATGTCAGCCGGCCTTGGCGATGCGGCGATTGAAATATTCGTGGAACAGGAGCACGACAACCGAGATGAGGACCGATACCAGGCACAGGGCCAGGGCCATGCGGTCGCCGCCGGGTGAACTGGCGTACTCGTAGATCGCCAGGGGGATGGTCTGGGTTACGCCCGGGATATTGCCGGCCACCACGATGGTAGCACCGAATTCTCCCAGGCCGCGGGCGAACATGAGGGCCGACCCGGCGGCAATCCCGCGCAGCGAAAGGGGAATAATCACGGTCACGATGGTGTCGAACCACCCGGCGCCCAGGGTGCGGGCGGCCTGGATCAGACGCTCGTCAACGCTTTCCATGCCCAGGCGGATCGACCTGACCATGAGGGGAAAGCCGACCACGGCCGTGGCAATGACCGCGGCCTTCCAGGTAAAGATCAACCTTATGCCGAGCGGCTGCAACAGATGCCGGCCGATGAAACCCTTCTGGCCCAGGAGCAACAGGAGGATATACCCTATCACCACGGGCGGCAGGGTCAGGGGAAGGTTGACCGCCACATCCAGCGCAACCTTTCCGCGGAACTGCCGGTAGGTCATGAGATAGGCAACCCCGAGCCCGAAGGGAAGCGACACCAGCGTTGACACGATCGCCACCTTGAGCGACAGCAGGATGGCCAGGTATTCGGCGGAGGTGAAGGCCGGCATAGCGTGCCCTATTTCACAATAAAGCCGTGCCTGGCAAGGGCGGCCTTGGCCTCGGCCGACTCCAGAAACCGGTAGAAGCCCACGGCCTCAGCCTTTTGAATGCCGGCCACGGTCAGGGCCATGGGATAGGTAACCCGCGAGTAATACTCCTGGGGCACCGTGAAAAGGATCCGGGCGCTCCTGGCAACCTGCAGCGCATCGGTCTTATAGACAAACGCGCCGTCAACCTCGCCCCGGTCGGCGTACAACAGGCATTCCCGCACGTCCTTGGCCATGACCAGCTTTTTTTCGAGCTGCTTGTCGATCCCCGCCTTCCTGAATGCCTCGACGGCGTACTCCCCGGCAGGAACGCTCTTGGGGCTGCCGATGGCTATCCTGTCCAACCTGGCCACGTCGAACAGGCCGGCGGCCTTCACCCCCGGCCGGCCGACGAATACCAGCGAGTTGTAGGCAAAGGTAGCGATGCTCCTGTCGTCGGCCAACTTCCTGGTCTTCATATACTCCATCCACTCCAGGTTGGCCGAGATGAAGATGTCCGCCGGGGCGCCGTTCTCGATCTGCTTGGCCAGGGCGCCGGATGCGCCGTAGTTTTTCTTGAAGGTTATACCGCTATTCTGCCTTGCATAGCTGTCGGACAGCTCGTTGACGACCTCCTTCAGGCTGGCCGCCACAAACAGGTTGATCTCGGTCGCCGTTGCGGCAATGGGGAGCAAACAGGCCGCTGCGACAACCAGGGTGGATAGTATGCGATTCATGATGGTCTCCGACGTGTTATGTGTAACATTCCTGCTCAGCTCACACCGAGGATGACGCTGGATGCCTTGAAGATGGCGCAGGCATGGCCGCCCACGGCCAATCCCAGGTTTTTGCTGCTCTCATGGGTAATGACGGCGCTGATGGTGTTGCCGCCCCCCACCTCCACATCCACCTCGGCGCTGACCGGCCCCTCGATGACCTTGGCAATTGTGCCGCACATCAGGTTCCGGGCGCTGAGATTGCAATCGTGCAGATCGGTTCCGATGATGATCGAACTGGCCTTGATGATGGCATAGGCATCTTTACCCACAGTCAACCCCAGGTTGTCGATGGCGCCGTTGGTGACGACAGCTACTACGGAAGCCCCTCCCTTGAGGGTCAGGTCAACCTCGGCATTGACCGCGCCATTGACGATCCTGACCACGGTTCCGGCAAATACGTTACGCGCGCTGACTTTCATGGCAATCCTCCTCAGTAGTTGGAACAGGCTGTCGCTATCGCCCAGTTTCTCAGCAATGGCACCCAGGAACTTGCGATGCTCTTCCTGGATGATCTGAAACTCCTTCAGGACCTTTTTCCCCTCGGCGGTAAGTGTAGTCCCTCCGCCGCCCCTGCCCCCGGTCAAGCGGTCCACCAGCGGCTTGTCAGCCAGGTTGTTGATCATGTTCACCAGGTCCCAGGCGGTCTTATAGCTGATGCCGACCGCTTTCGCAGCCTTGGTGATCGACCCCAGTTCATTGATCTGCTCCAGCAGGCTGATCCGGTCGCCCCCCAGGAACCTTTGGTCCTCCTTGTGCAACCAGACAGCCCCGGAGAGCCCCAGTTTGGCACCTTCCCGTGAACATTTCATAACACGACCACGCCCCTGTTCGCACCAGAACCGCGCCTGCGGCGGACACGTAATTCTATGCGATTATGATTTCAATTATACAGGGATTGCCCCACATGTAAAGCAGGCAAGGTGTACTACGTTGAGACGGAATCCATGTGCCGCGATTGAAGGAAAACATAATCCACGTGGATCGGACCCACTTCTCCGCTGAAAAAGAGATCAGGTCTGTTTAAAATCAGTTTTCCATTAGAACTTAAAACGTATACCAGTACCACACATTGCATTACTTGAATAAGCGTATGTTGGTGCCTTTTTAACCAAACCTTCGCCATTGTATTTCAAAATCATAATTGCTGCGTATGTATCAAAGTATTTGTTAAAGGTATAATCCGCCAAAACAGAATAGGCATTCGCAATGTAATCTTTACCAGCATCTGGTTCGTTATAGGTGTTTATATGATAATAACCAACGCCAAGATCGAACTCTTTTGTGAACTTATAATCGCCGCCGATCCAGAAGGTTTCAAAAAGCTGATCAGGTGACGCATTAACAGCAGGGTTAGGTAATGTTATACCATAATAACTCTTGATATTAGTCAGGTTCGTATTTGATGGAGCACTGATTTTTGAGAATTCGTAACCTGCTTTTACTGTGGCATCTGAGTTTATCTTATACATACCAGTGAGCATATAACCTTGGGTATTTTCAATTTGTAAATTTTTATCCGGTGAAACAACATTGGAATATTGTGTAGCCCAAGCAACAGTGTCAAAAGTTTGCGAATACGTTCCCTTGATGCTGAATGGACCATAGTTATACCCCAGCATTGCCACATAAGCAGAACCAGCAGACTGATCGGTAGAACCGGTAGCGAATTTATATTGAAAACCAAAATTTACTTCACCCAAATCTACTCCACCATATTTTAATCCACTGACTTTATTTTCGTATTTAATGCTGTCATCAAGACGAGTATTTTCTGTTGCGCCTAATCCGCCACCAATGCCACCGGAAAAACCAAGCGGCGAAAATAATAGAGCAGCTTGCACTGGATCATATTCGCCTACTTGATCCAAGGAAAAGTTAGTTGTTCGCCCAATCTCCAAAGAGCCGAATAGGGGGTCTGAAATACCGAGGTAAGCAGCGCGTGAGAACAACTGACCGTTGATTGCACTGGCGCCATTGGCCGATTGAGGTCTCGCCCCAGAATTAATGGCATTAAAAACTGACTGTCCATTATTGCTTATTTGTCCGGAATTAACATCAATGGCAGACTCTAATTTGAAGAAGCCCTTCCTGTCACTACCCAGGTCTACATCTCCTCTAACGCCCCAGCGTGACATGGATATACCACCAGTATAAATACCGTTGAAGCTACTGCTTGAACTATTCAAATTATAGGGATTGACTGTTGATGCAAAAACAGAGCTACCACCATACGAATGCTCAAGAAAACCATAACCAGCATCGAGAACGGCATACACTCCCAAATTTACACCGTATTTGCTAATTTCAACATCGGCCAGTGCTAACTGCGGCAATGTCAATAATACTGCTGCTATACCCACCGCTAATGATTTCTGCTTTCCAATAAAGTCCATTTCATTCCTCCTTAATTACACGTAATTTGAGATACCCGTGATGGCTGCAAACAGCCCAATGAAGTTCATCCAATATTTACGGGGATTGCCCCATATGTTATGTGCATTGCGGCACCGCGACCGTCCGAGCTATCGAAAGACAAAGACGTGTCACCCCTCGACAAAGCATCCGCACTTTGCGCCTTGCGTATCCAGGGCGCAGTGGTCCCCCGCAACACGTTCTTCAACTTGCCGATAATCTCCTCCACGGGGGTGGTCACGCCGGTCTTCAGGGTATGGATGCTTCCCGCCGCCAGCTTGGCCGCTGCCGGGCCATTGATTTCCCGGGCGCACACGATGGAACAGCCGCTGAGCGCCTTGACGCGGGCGGCGATCCTGTCATCCTCGCACTCCGTATCGTCTGCGATCCGCACAGTGGTCACGTAGTACGCCTCGTCCGGACCCACGTCCCAGACGGTGAAGCTCGTGGACTTGCGAAAATTCAGATCAACCTCGACACCGGTCGATGTCGTAAAAGCGACTTTCATACTGCCCCCTTTCCTAGGCTTAACGCCGCCAGTGCCTCGGCTTTGCCGCAGATTGCCACCTGCCCCATGCTCATTATCCTTTTGCCCACCCAAACGCGGCGTGCCTGGTATATTTGTGTGTGCCTGAAAGAGGCGTTCCATTCATCCATGGCAACGCCTCTACCGCACCTACCGACGGCAGCGCACACCCACGTGCGCCGCACACGACATCCCTGTCGCCTGAACAGCACCGGAACTACGTTGAGACGGAATCCATGCATTCGCACCATCAACGCTACCAAGTGTTATATATTTAATTACATAACCCATGCCAAACCTTAAAAAGATATTTTACCATTTAAATTTAAATACTTATGTATTACATTGTCATTCGTTATATTTATATTTGCATAACGTTTAGTCATATCCAGCGCAGGTGCCATATTATGCGGCAGCCGCCATGCCACCAGCCCCGTTGTTTACCGAAGATTATTCAAAACCATCTCGGCCGACATGTTGCATACGTCATAGCAACAGCAGTGTACAATCGCCTGCAAGGAGTAGGAACATGGCACACGCACAACAGGGCAGCACAGTATCGGTCCACTACATCGGAACCCTCGACAATGGCCGCATCTTCCACAGCACCGCCGACGAAGAACCGCTTACCTTCACCATCTGCCGGAATCAGGTCTTTCCGGCTCTGGAACAGGCCGTGATCGGCATGACCGTCGGAGAGACGGCCAATATCGTCATCCCGGCCGCAGAGGCCTACGGGCCGCGATTGAAGGAAAACATCATCCGCGTGGAACGGACCCACTTCCCCGCTGAAAAAGAGATCAGGGTTGGTCAAAAACTCAACATCGCCTTTACGGGCGGGACTGAACGGGTCATGCAGATCACCGGGATAACCGAGACCGAGGTGACGCTGGACGGCAACCATCCCCTGGCCGGCCTGGACCTGACCTTTGCGCTGCGGCTGGATGGAATTGAATAATCTGAAGGTGAGGGGCGAAATCAGACGCATACCTTAAGAACCGACAATCCGGGAAAACACGGGATTGCCGGCTTCGGGTGCGGCCTGTTCGGGCGGTTTTTCGGGCAGGGAATGACTAATTAATGGGCAGGAAGTGCTTAGAGAAAAACACGCAGTGCATTACATGACATCATGTTCGGAGCGCGTGACGATCTCGTCCTTAGGGACTCGGAATTAACTGATATACCAAGTTTTACGCTCAGATTTAGGTCAGATTTGTCGTTCCTGATTGAGCAAAACCGCAGGCGTAGCAGGGCTACGTCGAGGATTTTGTGATTGAAGGGGCGGCAAATATGGCCTGAAGATGAGATGTAAAACGGAATATTGGTTAGTTCCGAGTCCCTTATAGGGGGGAAATGGAATTTCGCGCCTTCAGATAATCCGACGCCTCGACGGTTCCCGTTGCTACACTGATGAGTTGACGTTCTGTTATATCTATCGCATGGGACCTGTCATCAAAACTTCGCGAAAAATTCAGTACCAGAATGTGTGTCGCAGCGGTCTCTCTGGCAAACTTCCGCAGCAACTCCTCCGGTATGAAAGCCATATTGCTTGGATCGTATTCGTCAAGCACCATATCGATATCATGCCTGTTCACCAAACTGAAGGTATGATTTTGAAAATACCTTGAGATGCCGATCAGATGGTGTTCATAATCAGTAATCAATTTGGTAGAAGTGGAAACAATAAATTCCCGGTACCCGTCATAACCTTCATAATTAGCATCTATTTTCACCTTACCGGCTATGACTGCAATACATACATTCTGTCCATACAACATGTAGTAGAGCTTATTATCAATAGGAAATTCGTTTTCCGATGTCTTATTATGCGCCAGGATCGTCAGGCCGTAGGTTTGGCTTAGGTTACTGCACGCCGGCAGCATGATAATGGATAAGAGGAGAAACAATTGTAATAAATTCATATCAATACCTGCAAACAGGAATCACAAGTGTGAAGAGACGCACAACCATCCTTCTACATCACTGAACCGTAAAATTCAACGTAATCCTGGAGTATTAAAATAAATTAACACTCCTTGGATTTTTTTTCACAAAACCACCTATTTTAACACGACAAAATAACGCTGGGTGTCGTTGGGATGCCTTTTGCCGGACCATTCCGTTACAACGTGAAGAACCCTGCAATGTAATAAAGTGCGATGTTAAAGGGGGCGGGCACTGTTTCTAAACAGTGCCCGCCCCCTTTGTTTTCCCGACCGCTACGTAATGTTCAGCCTTGGCCGTCTTGAAGAGCATTGATGGTCTGCCTCTTCATCGGCCAGAAGCTCGAAGACCTTCCTGGTCCCGCCATCGTTGACCACCGTGGCCATGTTCCGTTAGAAGTCGTAACTTTGTTTTTCGATGAGGATCGCTGTATGAAAGGCTTCTATTACTGATGCGTCCATTAAGACTCTCCTCCACTCAATCTCCAAGGCGCCAGCCTGTCGGATACCCTTATCTGGCTGAATACGTCATACAATCCGGGTGGTCGTTGTGTATGCCGACCATGATGGTTCCGGCGGTGCATTCCAGATCGGCGTTGTGGGAACAATTGGCCACCTTGCAGGCGCCCACCCCGCCCTTCATATCCTGTACCCCCCCCTTGCGGGCAGTGTGAACGTAGGTGTCGCATTGCGGGCATACCTCGGGTCCGCCAACGGTGATGGCCATGGTATGGCAGGAGTTGTGCCTGTTGTAAGAACACTCGGTCACCTTGCATGAAGCGATTCTCGACATTTCGTTCGTCATTTTTATTCTCCTTTTGGCTGCCTTTACCCCTTTTAGGATACGGACGATAAAGAGGAAATGGCTTACCTTTGATATAGATACCTATGACGTAAGCATGAACAAGGCCAACAGCGCTTTTGATAATTTAACACTATATTTCATATATTTATAAATTTATGAGCCAAGCACACCCAACTCATAACCTGCAACGAACGTTTCCTGAAAAGTGTCCTGAAGCGGCCGTTGCACAGGAATATATTGCTTTGAGCAGGCAGAAACGGTTTGTTGCATGGTGCAACCAACGTTGCCGTGTTGGGAGACATTCCCCCGAGGGTACCGCAGCTTGATGCGCCTTCCCCTATCCCGGCCGACAAGTGTCCGCTTGATTTTACAATAAACTTGGGTATTGTTTTATCAGCGTTTACAGACAGATTCATCGTAACCAGCCACAAATTGGCCTGCTTGAACCATATTCGGTGACCGGCTCGCAAAAGGAGAATGCCATGCGCCCCGATGATTTCAGCGCCTATCCCATCATGCTCGTGGATGACGATACGGAAGCCCTGTCATTATTGAAATTGCTTCTCCGCCATGACGGTTTCACCAATGTGGTGACCTTTGACGACAGCCAGAAGGCCTTGGAGTATTTCGAGAAGGAAGAGACGTCCGTGATCGTCATGGACCTGATGATGCCGAAGCTGCACGGCAAGTATCTGCTGGAGGTGTTCTCACGGGACAAACCGTATATCCCGGTCATCGTCGTCTCCGGGGAAAGCCAGATCGAATCGGCTATTGACTGCATGAAAACCGGCGCTGTCGATTATCTGACAAAGCCGCTCACGGTCAATCGTTTTACCGCCAGTATCAAGCGAGCTTTGGAGTTACGGTCGCTCAACGAAAACATCATGCTGCTCGACAAGTCGGCAGATGCGGTAAGCCGCCCCATCCTTCCGCACACCGCCGCCATCATTACCCAGAACAAGGAGATGTTCGCCCTGTTGCGCTACGCAGAGGTCGTATCCAAATCCCGGCAACCGGTGCTGATAACCGGCGAAACCGGGGTGGGAAAAGAACTTGTGGCCAAGGCGGTTCATACCATGAGCGGATTGAGGGGCGGTTTTGTCTGCATCAACATAGCCGGGCTGGATGATCTGATGTTTTCCGACACCCTGTTCGGCCACTGCAAAGGCGCCTACACCGGCGCACACAGCGACCGGGACGGGTTGATCATGAAGGCCGCCAACGGCACCATCTTTCTCGATGAGATCGGGGATCTGAATGAATATTCCCAGATCAAGCTGCTCAGGCTGCTCCAGGAAAACGAATATTATCCCCTCGGCTCGGATAATGCGTTTAATAGCCATGCCCGCCTCGTGGTAGCCACAAACCGGAACCTGCGGCAGCGCGTGAACGAGGGCAAATTCCGCAAGGACCTCTATTACCGCCTCTGCACGCATCAGATCGCCATCCCGCCGTTGCGCAACCGTCTGGATGACATCCCCCTCCTTTTGGAGCACTTCATACAAGAAGCGGCCCATGGCATGGGCAAGGGCCGTCTTTCGTATCGCAAGGAATTGATACAACTTCTCAAGACCTACGATTTCCCCGGAAATGTGCGTGAACTGCAATCGATGGTGTATGACTTTGTCAGCAGGACCACGACAACCAGACTCCCGGCCATGCTTTTCAAGCAGATCATCGAACGGGAAAAGGGCGTAAGCCAACCTCTGAAAGTGCAGGGAGATGGCAATGATGCGGTCGATTTCAACAGCGTTTTCTTCTCCACCTTCCCCACTATCAGGCAAGCGGAAACAGAGCTGATCAGCAAGGCGCTGAACATTGCCAACGGCAATCAGGGGATTGCCGCCCAATTGCTGGGCATCACCCGCCAGGCCCTGAACAACCGCCTGAGAAGGACAAAGCGCCTCGCGTCCCTTGCCAACCGGTAAATGCCCGATGGTAAACCCCGCTCCCTTGGCATCGCACGGAAGCGGGAAGAGCCGGAGCATGCAACCCTTCCGGCAGCGCGAGAAAATCAGCGAAACACAGTCCTCCGTGTGGTAAGGTGGCGACGAGGCGATCATGATACCGTGGGAACTCATCGACAGCGCACAGGCGCCGGGGGGCGGCGAACTGCGCCTCTATCGGCGCGGCAGGGAGTATTCGATCCAGGTCGACGGCAACGAACTCATGAACAGCCGGGTTCATGGCTCGGAAGAGGCGTTGGCCGATCTGGCCTGCGCCCGTATCGCCGACCGCGCCTGTCCCCGGATTCTGATCGGCGGGATGGGCATGGGGTACACCACCGCAGCGGCGCTGCACAGGCTCGGCGCCGACGGCCGGGTGGTGGTGGCCGAACTGGTGCCGTCAGTGGTGGAGTGGAACCGGGGGCCGCTCGCGGACCTGGCCGGATATCCTCTTGACGACGGCCGGGTCACGGTTCAGGAGAAGGATGTGGCCCTCGTTCTGCGCTCGGAACAACAGGCCTACGACGCCATCCTGCTGGACGTGGACAACGGCCCCGAGGCCATGACCCGCAGGGGCAATGCGTGGCTTTACGGCCGGGCCGGCCTTGAAGCTGCCTATGCCGCCCTGCGGCCGGCAGGGGTGCTGGCCGTCTGGTCGGCCGGTCCTGACCGGGCATTTACCGAGCGGTTGCGCCTGGCGGGATTCGGGGTCAGCGAGGTCCGGGCGCCGGCACGCGGCAAGGAACAGGGGGGGCGGCAGCACACCATCTGGCTTGCCGCGCGGGGTTCCTGAAGAAACCTTTGGGTAAGAGCCGTTTGCGCATCTTGAATTTGAAACCATCCCAGACCCAATAAACAATATACGTGATGAATACTGGAATGAAATACGCTGGGATGTAGCCGATCAATCGATCATGTATTTTAAATCCGTGACGCCAGGACTGAGGCATTCTAAGCGAGAGAAGCCGGGAAGACGTCACGGATTCAGGTTATTCTTAACACGAGCAAACCTAAGACCTATATTGGATGCAGCAATGTGCTTGACTTGACATGGTATGTCGTTTCCATCGTATAAATGCAAAATACACTTGTCTCCTGGCCATATCTCCTGCAAAAAACCAAAACAAGTCACCTTTGCACCAGAGGACGAGATGTCCTCGAGCCTGCATTCATACACCGAAGCGCCATTTTTAATTTCGCATTTTTCGCTGGATATAGTTCTTGTTTCTTGTCTTGTATTAATCATTGCATCCTCCTTCCACTGTATTCAATTTCTATTATACACAGTTACAGATTATAAATGCAAACTGCTCAAAGCTCTAGTGATGTATCACTTGTCCGAGACGCTAAGGTTGTAAAAAAAGAAGTACCTTGATGTTTCATGTATCAAGTTATAATCCTCTCCGCACAGTCAGGCTGCCGGAATGACCGGATTCCAGGATCCTTCGAATCCCCCTGAGGGGGATCATGACCCACTCCGGACGGTTTTCCAGTTCATACCCCAGTTCATGGAGCGCCCTGTCGAGCACGAAGGCGCTGAGCATCGCCTCCACCTCCTCCTGCTCCTTCGGCATGAAGGGGGCTCCGGCAACGGTTTGCAGGTATGAATGGATGAAGGCGCCGACGCAACAGCGGTACCACGCTTCCGCCCAGGGCTCCAGGTAGGGGACGTCTTCTGCGCGCAGGGGCGCATGCTGGATGAGAGCGGCATGCGCGGCGTAGTGGAACGAACGGACCATCCCCGCCACGTCCTGCAAGGGGGAGCGTTTTATCCTCCTCTCGCTCATCGCTTGGGCCGTTTTCCTTTCGAAATCGATAAGGATGAAATCCTTTCCCGTGAACAGCACCTGGCCGAGATGGTAATCGCCATGGATACGGATCTTCATTGCCGAGAACCTTCTGTCGAGGAATCTCCTGTGTTGTTGGAGGATCTCAGGCTCTGCGGCCAGCACCCATTCCGCCTCAGACCTTATTTCCGGGGCAAGCCGCCCCAGATTCCTTTTAAGCCGAATGAGCACCTTCCTGGCCAGACTCCGCATGGACTGGTAGATTGAGCGCTGGTCGAGGAAAGAGAACGGCTCCGGGCTGAACCCAGGCACTTCGGGCCGGGAAGCGAGGGCAAGATGGAGTTCTCCGCACCTCTGGCCCAGGAGCCTGACCATTTCCAGACAAAAACTGCCGATCATATCCAGCAAAAGCGGGGGGATGGCGGCGGGATCGGCGTCGATGGGCGACGGCGGCAGTTGCATCCCCTTCTTGGTATCATTGTTTTGGGTGAGAACGAGATCAAAATAGCGGGTGACCTCATCCAGGGCGAATTTCCAGGCGTCGCTGTGGCCCGGCAGGTACCTATGGACCAGGGCCAGGGTGACCGGCCCGGCGCCGGGCCGCCGATATTCCAGGGCTCCGACGAAGGGGGCTATCCCTTCGAAATGAACGGTTTCGGTGAGAAACCTCATCATCTCCTCTTCGGGGCGTATTCCCTCCTCTGCGCGGCGGAACAGCTTAAATAGGTATCTATTGTCGAAGAGGATCGAGGTGTTGCCCTGCTCAGACCTGAGTATCTGGGAGTCGGCCGGCGGCGGTCCTCCGGCCAGGAGCCGCGTAAACAGCCTTGTACGGCGACCGGCAAGCTCCCCTCCCCTCACCCTTGTCCTCCTGCTCTGGGCAACCATCCGGAAAAGGGCCTCGCGAAGCCTGCCGCTGTAAACGGCGTCATAGAGTATCCCCTCCACTTCATCCACGCGCAAGCGGGCAATCACGGCCTCGGGTGATTCTTTCAGCAGTTGCAGGGCGCTATCCTGAACCGCAAAATGGATCGGAAGGATAACGGCCTCCGTCCCCTCCTCGGCGTAGGCGACCTCGATCAAGAGCAGAACGTAGGTTTCGTCGTCGCCGGTAAACGGTATGCTGTCCGTAACCGTAACTGTGTTGATGGCCCGCCCCTTTCCCCCGAACCAGCGGCACTTCCGCAGATATTCCGGCAAAACCGTCTCTGCCAGGCGTTTCAACGGTATCCCCTCCAGGACATTCACCCATCTGTTTTCGACCAGGATCTCAGGGACCACGACCTCCTCTTTCAGCGTGATGGTCTCGGCCTCCTTTTTCATCAGGAGGAGTTGATAATCATACCTTCCCAGGATGATCACGTAGGGCGACTCCTTGATGACCGGGAACCTGTTCCGGCTGAACAGGTCCTCCGGGGTGAAACCGGCAAAACGGGGAGTGCTGATCTCCACTGCCTGGGAAAAGCGGGACAGATTGATCAGGACCAGGATGGTCTCATCCCCGTAGCTGCGAAGGAACGACAGCACCTTCGGGTTGTCGGGTGAGACAAACTCGAAGCTCCCCCTGCCGAACGCCGAAAACCGCTTGCGCAGGTCGATCATCCGGCGCATCCACCAGAGCAACGATGAAGGGGTATGTGACTGCGTCTCCACGCAGACAGCTTCATAATGGTATTCCGGGTCGATGATGACCGGAAGGAAGAGTTTTTGCGGGTTGGAGAGTGAAAAACCGGCATTGCGGTCCGGGCTCCACTGCATGGGGGTACGCACCCCGTTCCGGTCGCCCAGATAGTAATTGTCCCCCATCCCGATCTCGTCGCCGTAGTAGATGATGGGTGTGCCGGGGAGCGTAAAGAGCAGCACGTTCATCAACTCGATCTTGCGCCGGTCGTTCCCCATCAGGGGCGCCAGACGCCGCCGGATCCCCAGATTGATCCGGGCGAGGGGATCGCGCGCATAGACACGGTACATGTAGTCCCGCTCCTCGT
>PLYK01000067.1 GCA_003151775.1 Geobacter sp.
ATGGGCGATACCTTCCGGGTCCTGATCCAGTCCAAAGGGGTCGAGAGCCCCCGCCTGCTCTGCCAACGCCCGATAGGAGGCTGAATGCCGGGACTCGCCCATTCCTCCATCCGCGGCATCGTCTTCGACCTGGACGGCACCCTGTACGTGTCGGAGCCGTTTGCGGCAACGATTCAGGAGGCGGCTGCCGGCTATATCGCACTCCTCAAGGGGATCAGCGGCGATGAGGCGCGCTCGCTGATGATGGCTGCCCGATCGCGGTTTTTCGAGGCTCATGGCATTACCCCCACCCTCTCGGCGGTCTGCATTGAATTGGGCGGAAGCATCCGGGACCTGCATGCCGTCTTTGAGGCCCGATTGTGTCCCGAATCGTACCTGGTGCGGGATAAACGGGTAATTCCCCTGATGGAGCGGTTGTCGCAGCGCTTCAAACTCTGCGTCTACACCAACAACAACCGCGCCCTTTCGACCCGCATCATCGCATATCTGGGCCTGGACGGCTTTTTCCGGCACATCTTCGCCATCGACGACAGGTGGCTCGTCAAACCGGACGAAGAGATGCTGGAGCAGGTGCTGGACCGGCTGGGCCTGGCGCCGGCCGAGGCGCTTTTCGTCGGGGACAGGTACGACGTGGACCTGCGGCTGCCCGAACAGCGCGGCTGCCCGGTCTATCTCTGCCAGAGCGTCGAACAACTGCTACGGCTGGAGGAGTTTTTGTACTGAGACCGCATATCCTAACCTGCCCCCCTTTATGGAGGTGGGCAGGCATCGAATGCACAACGTTAAAGGAGCAAGACCCATGACCCAAAACAAGGAGATGCTCGACGCCATCATGCGCGCCATCGAGCTTGAAAAAGAGACCTTCGACCTGTACGTCAAGGCCGAACACAAGACCTTCAACCCGGCCGGAAAACGGATTTTCAAGTGGCTGGCCAAAACCGAGGAAGGGCACTACCTGAAATTGACCGAGTTGTACAATTCGCTGCACGAGAGCGGCCACTGGGTGTTTTACGGCGGCTCGGGCTTCGAGCTGGAAGAGGCCGGCAGCGGCGAACAACTGACAGGCTTTGACGCCGACGACGTTGCAGCCTTGAAGATCGCCCGGAATATCGAGAAGCGCGGCATGGTCTATTATGAGGAGTTGATCGCCAAAACCGGCGACCCGGACGGCAAGGCGATGCTGGAAACCCTCAGAAACGAGGAGATCGAACACCTGCGGGTGATCACCGAAAAGCTGGAGGAGTTGAAAGGATAGCCGGAGCATGAACGGGGTCCCGCGAGGGGTCCCGTTTTTTTCCGGCGCATCGCGGGGTTCCGGCTGCATTTTGTAGACCCCCATCTCCCCGTTTCTCTGTATAATGGAATCAAAGAAAGACGGCGGCATGAAACCGCCGGGCGCCGGAAGGCGGATGGATCGCCCTTGGCGCGGAAAGGGGCATTGTATGTACGTAATAACCGGAGCAACGGGTAACATAGGAAGCAAGGCGGCCGGCATCCTGCTGGAGAAGGGTGAGAAGGTGCGGGTAATCGGCAGGAACGCCGACAGTCTGCGGCAGTTCGTGGACAAGGGGGCCGAGGCGGCGGTGGGCAACCTGAAGGACAGCGCCTTCGTCACCCGGGCTTTTAAGGGCGCCGACGCGGTATTCGCCATGATCCCGCCGGATCACACGGTCACGGATTTCCGGGCCTACCAGAACGAGGTGGGGGAGAGCCTTGCCACCGCCATCACCAAGGCCGGGGTCAAGCACGTGGTGAACCTGAGCAGCCAGGGGGCCGACCGTTCGGCGGGAACCGGCCCGATAGTGGGGCTGCACGACCAGGAACAGCGGCTGGGCCGGCTTAAGGGGGTCAACATCGTCCACCTCCGGCCCACCTATTTCATGGAGAACCTCCTGACCAACATCCCGCTCATCAACCGGCAGGGTATCGCCGGCTCGGCGATACGGGGAGATGTGAAATTCTCCATGATCGCCACGCGGGACATTGCCGCCCATGTGGCCACGTTGCTCGTGAACAGGGGTTTCAAAGGCCCCTCGACGAGTGATCTGCTCGGCGAGCGCGAACTCTCCCTCAACGAGGCGGTTTCCGTCATCGGCCGGGAGATCGGCAGGCCTGACCTGAAATACGTGCAGTTCAGCTACGATGATGCGGCCAAGAGCATGCGGGAGATGGGCATGAGCGCCGATGTGAGCAGGCTTATCAACGAGATGTGCAAGTCCATCAACGAGGGGCTCCTTGGCACCGGCCGACAACGGTCAGCGGAAAATACGACCCCCACCTCCATCGAGGAATTTGCACTGGTCTTTGCCGAGATCTTCGCGTCCTCAACATGGCGGCAAGCGGCCTGAAAAGCGCTGCCTGGCATTTTTCAAGAGGAAAGCCCGCCAAAAGCGGGCTTTCTTTTTCGTGAGCACGCGGTGCCGGCGCGATCAAGCCTGCCGGAGCAATCCGCCCAAAGGCTGTTAGGGACTCGGAATTAACTGATATACCAAGTTTTACGCTCAGATTTAGGTCAGATTTGTCGTTCCTGATTGAGCAAAACCGCAGGCGTAGCAGGGCTACGTCGAGGATTTTGTAATTGAAGGGACGGCAAAGATGGCCTGAAGATGAGATGTAAAACGGTATATTGGTTAGTTCCGAGTCCCTTACCTCAGGTGACATTCTTCCGCAGGTAGTCGATCAAGGCAGCCATATCCTCCGGCAGTTCGGTGGTAAACTCCATGAATTCACCCGTAGCGGGGTGGATGAAGCCCAGGGTGCGGGCATGCAGCGCCTGCCGCCCCAACGCCGGGATCATCTTGCGAAGTTTTTGATCGGTGAGGTTGTTGAAGCGCCCGCCGTCGGGATACAGCGGGTCCCCCAGGAGGGGAAGGCCGGCCTCGGAGAGGTGCACCCTGATCTGATGGGTGCGTCCGGTCTCCAGGCGCAACTCCACCAGGGAGACGCGGCCATAGCGTTCCTTCACCCGCCAGCGGGTCACCGCATGCTTGCCGCTTTTAGCCTTGCCCGACAGGCGCACCCTTTCGGTGGGATGGCGGCCGATGATCCCTTCGATCTTGCCCCCATCCTCCTTGGGACTCCCGTAGACCAGGGCCTGGTAGATACGCTTGACGGA
Source organism: Geobacter sp. (assembly GCA_003151775.1). Taxonomy (GTDB): domain Bacteria; phylum Desulfobacterota; class Desulfuromonadia; order Geobacterales; family Pseudopelobacteraceae; genus Oryzomonas. The sequence continues at coordinate 3,116 of PLYK01000067.1, forward strand.
ATGCACGCTGAACTGGTTTGACAGCGACTGGTGGGCGCGGTCGTTCTTGGCCGCCACCAGCACGCCCGAGGTATCCTTGTCCAGGCGGTGGACGATGCCGGGACGCAGTTCGCCGCCGATGCCCGACAGGTCGCTGCAGTGGGCCAGGAGTGCGTTCACCAGGGTTCCCGAACTGTTGCCCGCCCCCGGATGCACCACCATGCCGGCAGGTTTGTTGATGACGATCAGGTCGTTGTCCTCATACAGCACCTCAAGCGGAATAGCTTCGGGCTGCGGCTCAGCCGGCACGGGCGGCGGTATCTCCACCCGGATGCACTCGCCCCCTTTGAGTTTCAGGGACGGACGGGCCGTCTTGCCGTCGACCAGCACATTGCCCGCTTCGATCAGACGCTGGACCGTGGCGCGGGTCTCTCCCGCCAGTTCCCGGCAGACGAACAGGTCAAGCCGCATCGGCTCCGCGCCCGGCAAAAAATCTAGAATCTTCTGGTTCATAGGTGTTCATACCCCGATAATATCAAAAAATAACAGAGGCGCATCCCCTGTGCAGGGGTGCGCCTCCGGAAAAGAACCGCTGCCGTGGCGGGAAACCTACCAGATGTCCGACTCGATCTTGCCGGCCCGCTTGATGAGCACGTCCACTACGGCGATGTCATATATGGCCTCGGGCTTGAGCTCGGGGGCCACCCGGGAAAAGAAGTGCCGACGCCCCTCTTCCAGCTCTTCCTGGAGCACATCGAAGATATTGTCGTTCTTGATGCCGCTCTCCACCTTTTCGGTGTTGTACAAGGCCACATCGGAGATAATGGCCCGGGCCAGCCGTTTTGCCTGATCGGGATTGTCAATCATGTTCATAGGCGCTCTTTCCCCGTCCGTTGAAATTTATCGGCGCATGCTTGCATAAAATCAAACAAAACTCCAGACGGCTACACGAGACGAGCTACCGGGGCCGCAAGGCAAAGTAGATATTGGCATCCCCGCGCTGCGCCAGGATGGTCAGGGTGCTGCCCGGCCGCGCCTGCCGGACGGCGCGCTGGTAATCGGCGGCGCCGGCGACCCTCGCGCGGTTGACGGAGACGATCACATCGCCGCGCCGGATGCCGGCCTCGGCGGCCGCGCCGCCCCTTAACACATCGACGACAACCGCGCCGTCCCCCTCCTCTGAGTCGTCCACCACCAAACCGAGCTGGTCGGCTCGCCCCTGGGATTCACCGCCGCCCGTTCCGCGGCGCTGCTTGGGGGCCATATCGGAACTGGTCAGCGTCAGGCTCAGTTCCAGCGCCCTGCCGTCCCGGAAGACAATGACCTTGACCGGCTTGCCGATTCCGGTCTCGGCTACCAGGCGCTGAAGGTGCGGGGGATCCTTCACGCCGGCGCCGTTAAAGGCGGTGATGACATCTCCCTGGCGGATACCGGCCTTCTCGGCCGGACTCCCCTTCATTATGTCGTTGATCAGGGCGCCTCTGGCCTGCTTCAAGCCGAAGGACTTGGCCAACTCTTCGGTGACCGGCTGGATCGTCACGCCCATCCAGCCGCGGCTGACATTCCCCTTCTGGATAAGCTGGGCGAATATCGGTTTGGCCATATTCGCCGGTATGGCAAATCCGATGCCCTGCCCAGCTGCCACGATGGCGGTGTTGATGCCGACAACCTCGCCGTAGATGTTCAGCAGAGGACCGCCCGAATTGCCGGGATTGATGGAGGCGTCGGTCTGGATGAAATTCTCGTACGTTTCGATGCCCATGTTGGAGCGTCCGGTAGCCGAGATAACGCCGACCGTCACGGTCCGGTCCAGGCCGAAGGGGTTGCCGATTGCGATAGCCCACTGACCGACTTCCAGCTTGTCCGAATCGCCCAGGACCGCGGTCGGCAGGTCGGAAGCGTTGATCTTGACCACGGCGATGTCGGACTTCTGATCCCCCCCGACGACCTTCGCGTCATAGACCTTGTCGTTGGAGAGCTTGACTTGGACCGTCTCGGCATCCCGCACCACGTGGTCATTGGTTACGATGTAGCCGTCCTTGCTGATGATGAACCCCGATCCCAGGCTCTTGTCGCGGCGGTACTGCGGCTGGCCGCCATCGAAAAAGTCATCGAAAAAGGGTGACATTTCAAAGTATGGCTGCACCATCTTCTTTTTGCTGACGGTGGAGATGTTGACGACGCAGGGGGTGACCTTCTTGGACACCGCGGTGAAGGCCTTCTGGGTGGAGAGGATATCGGGGGGCACATCCTTGACCGGCGCTTCCGCCTCGCCCCCCTTGCGTTTCGATTCGAAAAACAGGGGCGATTCGTTTTTACCGCCGCATGCTGCCAGCCCCCCGAGAAGCAGCGCACAGATAACGGCGAAAAACAATGATCGGGAGCAGGCTCTAAATTTCATAATGCACTCACCAATAGTTGAATTCAACTGCGAAACTATTGACCAAATATAAGCCGGATGTCAACGGAATTCAAGGGCAACCGGCGTTGGGCGTATGTTTACCAGTCCATTACCCAGGGGATGCGGCACAAGCGACTTGACGCAGAGGTGCGTACTTCACACACCCCCTCCGCCAAGCACCTTATAGAGCGTTACCATAGTGGCCAGCCGGGTAAGCCTCGTGGCGATCAGGTTTTGCTGGGCGCTGTAGAGGGAACGCTGGGAGTCGAGGACGTTCAGATAGCTATCGACCCCTTTTTCGTAACGCGCCCGTGAGAGGCGATAGCTTTCGGCCGTCGCATCGGTCAGCGATTGCTGCGCCGCGATCTGGTCGTCGATGGTCCCACGTTGGGCCAGGGCGTCGGCCACCTCCCGGAAGGCGGTCTGGATGGCCTGTTCGTACTGGGCCACCGCGATATCCCGGTCCACCTCCGCCACCTTCAGGTTGGCCCGGTTACTGCCGGCGTCAAAGATGGGTAAAGAGACCTGCGGCGCGAAATTCCAGGCAAAGGAACCGCTCTTGAAAAGCCCCGCCAGCCCTTCGCTGCCGAAGCCCACGGACGAGACCAGGGTAATCCTGGGGAAAAACGCCGCCCGCGCCGCGCCGATGTTGGCGTTGGCCCCCTTGAGCTGCCCTTCGGCCTGGAGGATGTCGGGGCGGTGGAGCAGCACGTCGGACGGCAGGCCGGGCGTCACGTCCCTCAGGGCGGTGAGCGTTTCCGTGAGCTTCTGCGGGATCAGGGCGGCCGGCGCCGGTGAGCCGACCACCAGGTTCAGGGCGTTTTCATCCTGGGCAACCAGGGCGGTGAAGCGGGCGATATCCACCAGCGCCGTGTCCACGCTGGTCTGGGCCTGATTTATATCGAGGGCCGAGGAGATGCCCGCCTCGAAGCGGCTCCGGGTAAGCTGGTAGGATGATTGCTGACTCGCCAGGGTGTCTTTGGCGAGTTGCAAATGTTCACGATCGGCGGCCAGGGTCAGGTAGCCCACGGCAACCTGGGAAACAAGGCTGATCTGCACGCTGCGCCGGGCCTGTTCCGTGGCAAGGTACTGCTCCAGGGCCTGGTCCTTGAGGCTTCGGACCCGGCCGAACATGTCCAGTTCATAGGAGCTGACGCCCAGGCCGACGCTGTATTGCTCAAGCGTCTCGGGATTGCCGGTAATGGAAAGCCCTGCGGGGACCCGTTGGTAGTCGGCGGCGGCGGATGCGTTCACCTTGGGGAAGAGTTCGGAGCGCTGGATCTGGTACAGGGCCCGGGACCGCTCGATGTTCAGGGCGGCAACGCGCAGGTCGCGGTTGTTCTCCAAGGCCAGGGCGATCAGCTTCCGCAGGTGCGGATCGACGAAGAACTCCTGCCAGGGGATGTCGGCAACGGCCTTTTCTCCGGCTCCCCCCTTCATCTCTCGGTACGCCGGGCCGTTTGGCCACGAAACCGGCACGGGCGCAGCGGGTTGCTTGTATTTCGGGGCCATGGTGGCGCAACCGCTCAGGCAGAGGGACACTCCTAGAGGAAGGCAGAAGGCTGCTGTTATGCGTTGTATGTGTTTCATGTCAGTTCACCTCCGATTGGGTGGCAACAACGCCGGGTTCTACGGGGGCGACCAGGGGCTGCTTCTTCGCGAACATCCGGGAGACCAGGACGAAGAAAAACGGAATAAAGATCAGGTCGATGAAGGTGGCCGAAAGCAGCCCGCCGGTGACGGCGGTGCCGATGGCGTTCTGGGCCGCGGCGCCGGCTCCCTTGGTGAGCGCCAGCGGCAGGGTGCCGAAGAAAAACGCCATCGAGGTCATGATGACCGGCCTAAGCCGGATCTTTACCGCAGTCAGGGTCGCCTCGACCAGTTCATGCCCCTGATGCATCTGTTCCTTGATGAACTGGATGATCAGGATGGCATTTTTGGTGGAAAGCCCCACGGTGGTCAGCAAGCCGATCTGGAGATAGATGTCGTTGGGGAACATGCGCAGCTTTACCGCCGCCACCGCACCCACCAGGCCTAAAGGCAGCATCAGCAGGTTGACGAATGGGATGGTCCAGCTTTCGTACAGCGCCGCCACAGCGAGAAACACCACCAGGAGCGAAATGGCGTACAGCGCCGGCGCCTGGGCCCCGGCGTTCTTTTCCTCGTAGGAGAGGCCGGTCCATTCATAGCCGATCCCCGGCGGCAACTCGGCCGCCATCTTCTCCATCTCGGCCATGGCTTCGCCGGTGCTCAACCCTGGTGCGGCCTGCCCCAGGATCTCCACTGCCGGAATGCCATTGTAGCGTTCAAGGCGGGGCGAGCCGTACTGCCAGCGGGCGGTGGCAAAGGCGGAAAACGGCACCATCTCACCGTTTTTGCTGTTGACATACCAGCTGTTGATATCCTCCGGCAGCATCCGCGACCGGGGTTCGGACTGGAGATAGACCTTCTTTATCCGGCCATCCTGGATAAAATTATTTACGTAGTTGCTCCCCCAGGCGGTTGATAGGACATCATTGACCTGCGACAGCGAAACCCCCAGGGCGCCGGCCCGCACGTCGTCGATGTCGAGCTTGAACTGGGGCGAATCGTCCTGGCCGTTGGGCCGCACCGCGACCAGCTTGGGATTTTTCATGGCCATGCCCAGCAGCTGGTTGCGGGCCTCCATCAGCTTCTCATGCCCCAGGCCGCCGCGGTCCTGCATCTGGAAGTCGAAGCCGTTCGCCACCCCAAGCTCGAGCACGGCCGGCGGCACAAAGGCGAATGCCAGGCCATCGCGGATGTGCGAGAACGCCTTCATGGCCCGGCCGGCAATGGCCGGCGCCTTCAGATCCTGGGTCTTGCGCACCTTCCAGTCTTTGAGCCTCACCCATGCCAGCCCCATGTTCTGGCCGCGGCCGGCAAAGCTGTACCCGGTCACGGTGATGATCCCCTCGACCGTTTTGGACTCCTTCTCCAGGAAATACTGTTCCACCTGCCGTATGGTCTTGATGGTTCGCTCCTGGGTGGCGCCGGCTGGAAGCTGGACCTGGCAGAGGAGAAAACCCTGGTCCTCATCCGGCAGGAACGAGGTGGGGAGATGCAGGAAGAAGTAGGCCATTGCGGCCACGATGGCGCCGTATACCACCAGGTAGCGCACCGGCTTGCCGAAGGAGCGGCCGACGATCCCTTCGTATTTGCCGCGACAATACTCGAATAATCGGTTGAACCGGCGAAAGAACCAACTGAACCAGCCGGTCTCGCCGGCATGGTGCCCCTTTGCAACCGGCTTGAGCAGGGTAGCGCAGAGAGCCGGGGTCAGGATCATCGCCACCAGTACCGACAGGATCATGGCGGAGATGATGGTGATGGAAAACTGGCGGTAGATGACACCTGTGGAGCCGCTGAAAAATGCCATGGGGAGGAATACCGCCGTGAGCACCGTGGCGATACCCCAGAGGGCGCCGGTGATCTGCCCCATGGACTTGATGGTCGCTTCCTTGGGCGGGAGTCCTTCCTCAGTCATGATGCGTTCGACGTTCTCGACGACAACGATGGCGTCGTCAACCAGCAGCCCGATGACAATGACCAGGGCGAACATGGTCAGTGTGTTGATGGAGAAACCGCAGGCCGCCAGTACACCCATGGTTCCCAGGAGCACCACCGGCACGGCGACGGTCGGGATCAGTGTGGCGCGGATATTCTGCAGGAAGACAAATATGATGATGAAGACCAGGAAGACCGCCACGATCAGGGTATGAACTACCTCTTCGATGGATATCTTGACAAAGGGTGTGGAGTCGTAGGGATAGACCACCTTCATGCCGTGGGGAAAATATTTCGACAGTTCAGCCATCTTGGCCTTTACCCTGTTGCCGGTTTCCAGCGCGTTGGAGCCGGCCGCCAGGCGTATCGCCATGCCTCCCATCGGTTTGCCGTTGTAGTACGACTGAATCTCGTAGTTCTCGGTGCCGATCTTGCTTTCTGCCACATCCTTCAGCTTGACCGTGGAGCCGTCGGGGTTGGTGCGCAGGATGACGGCATCGAACTGATCCGTGTTCTGGAGCAGGGACCGGGCGTTGATGGTGGCATTGAGCTGCTGACCCTGGTTGGCGGGAAGGCCGCCGAACTGCCCGGCCGACACCTGGACGTTCTGGGACTGTAGCGCTGCAATCACATCGTTGGTGGTCAGATGGTAGTTATTCAGCTTGGCCGGGTTCAGCCAGATCCTCATGGCGTTCTGGGTGCCGAACAGCAGCAGTTCACCTACCCCATCCAAGCGGCTGACAATATCCTGGAGGTTGGAGACCATGTAATCGGTCAGGGAGTTGCGATCCATGGATCCGTCTTCCGAGACGAGGCCGACGATCAGCAGGTAGTTCCTGCTGGATTTGACTACGGTGATCCCCTGCTGTTGCACGATCTGGGGCAGGAGCGGTACGGCCGTCTGCAACTTGTTCTGCACCTGGACCTGGGCGATATCCGGGTTGGTGCCTGCCTTGAAGGTCAGCGTTATGGACACCGCCCCTGCCGAGTCGCTGGTGGAGGCCATGTAGATCAGGTTATCGATCCCGTTCAGTTTTTGTTCCACAACCTGGGTAACCGTATCCTGCACCGTCTGTGCGGATGCCCCCGGATAGGTGGCGTTGATGGCGATCGACGGCGGCGCTATCGCCGGATACTGGGATACCGGAAGCGACTTGATCGCCAGCAAACCGGCCAGCATGACCAGGATGGCGATTACCCAGGCAAAGACCGGGCGGTTGATGAAAAAACGAGGCATGGAGGATCTCCTGATTAAAACTGGTCTATTTTTTTCCCGCCGCTGCAGCCGCTGGTTGAGAAGAGCCTGCTGGTTGGGCGGCCGGAGCGCTGCCAAAGGGCACGGACTTGACCGGCGTTCCGGGGCGTGCCTTCTGTATCCCTTCCAGGATGACCCGGTCACCCGCCTTCAACCCGCCGCTGACCAGCCAATTGTCGCCGACGGTCCGGGCAACCGTGATGACCCGCGGCTCCACCTTCTCTTCCGCCCCCACCACCATCACCATGGCATCGCCTTTCGGATTACGGGTCACGCCGCGCTGCGGGACAAGGATGGCGTTCTCGTTAATCCCCTCCTCAAGAATGGCGCGGACAAACATGCCCGGCAGCAGGGTCTGTTTCGGGTTGGGGAAGATCGCCCGCAGGATAACGGAGCCGGTGCTCTGGTCCACGGTAACCTCGGAAAACTTCAGGGCGCCCGGCAACGGATAGGCGCTTCCGTCCTCCAGCATCAGCTTGACCCGCGCCTGGCCTGTCCGGTCGGTTTTCAACAGGCCGCTGGCCAGGTTTTGCTTCAGGCGCAGCAGTTCGGCGCTGGACTGGGTGACATCCACATACATGGAACTGAGCTGCTGGATGGTGGCCAGCGCCGCTGGCTGGCTGGCGGTCACCAAGGCTCCGTTGGTCACCGTGGAGCGGCCGATGCGTCCCGAAATCGGGGCGGTTACCCTGGTATAGGTCAGATTGATCTGAGCGGTCTGCACGGCGGCCTGGGTAGACGCGACATCGGCCTCGGCCTGCTTGAGTGACGCATAGGCGTCGTCATAGTCCTGCTGACTCACCGCCTTGATAGCGACCAGGTCCTTATAGCGTCCGGCCTTGAGGCGGGCGGGGATCAGGTTGGCCTCGGCCCTGGACTGAACCGCCCTGGCACTGGCATAGGCGGCCTGGTACGTCGCCGGGTCAATCTGATAGAGCACCTGACCGGCCTTGACATCGCTTCCCTCGGTAAAGACCCGCTTCTGGATAATCCCGTTGACCTGTGGCCTGACCTCGGCAATCATCTGGGGAGAGGTGCGGCCGGACAGTTCGGAGGTAAGCGTCACGCGTTGCGGCGCAACAACAATGATACCTACTTCGGCAGGAGGCGGGGGGGCTGCGGCTTTAGTCTTGTTGCCGCAGCCGGTAAGCATCAACCCGCCAATCAGACATCCGGCGAGGGCGGTTACCTTCACTCTGTAATGTGTTCGCATACATACCTCTTTGGATTAAAGTATTCCCGAATGAATGTTCGTACCATTTTCGCGGACAAATTCTTTTTTGCAGTGCGCGTTTTCCTGGCGCACGTTACTGCCTATCTCTTTATCCCGTCCCAGCAGGCCTCCGTGGTCCGTTCGATTAATGTATCGTCCAGCACAATGAAGCCGAGGATATGATCGCGAGCTATAGAAATGATCGAACCAAAGGCAAGATCCGAAATAATAATAACAGGAAGGTCTTTCATTACCTGCTGAGAAATACCATCCTCAAAGAGTTCATGAAAAACATCGGACCTTCCCTTTGTTTTAAAAAATTTGTCACGTCTGCATGCTACCCCGTACGGAGAGTTGTGAAACTGCTCCAGAAAGCGAAAATCAAGAGGATTGTTTATGAAATAGCGTAGTAACGACGTGATCAGGTGGAAAAATCGCGCGCGCACAGGTTTCTCCGGAGCATACCCCTTGAGCACCACGGGGTAGATGCGACCTTCCATTTCCTTATAAAGTTCGGTGATCAATACATCCTTGCTTTCGAAGTAACGGTAGATAGTGCCTACCGCCACCCCCGACAAATCGGCAATCATCGCCATGGGAGCACCGTGGAAACCGTGCTCGGCGATGATTTCCAGCGAGGTTTGAATTATCTCTTCCCGTTTGTCCTGCTTCGACATGTATCACCTCTTCAGAAACAAAATGAACGTTCATTCCAAATTAGCCGTAATGCTTTTCTAAGTCAAGTGGTTATTAGTAGTACCGGCAGTGCCGTCGTAACCTTAACACTATACACCGATAAAAATATTTCAACCAGACTGTTTTATTACATTTTCAAGTGCTATAATATAAACAGATCGATGGAGGTAAATACTGCACAAGGAGGGCGATCTTATAGACGATACTCCACCAGGCAGGTTAAATAAGCATCGAGTTGTATCGATCCGGAGGTAAAAGGCCCCGGAAAAGACCTTGAAAAGGTATTCATGCGATTAAAAAAACAGAAGCCCACCAAACAAATGGTGGGCTTTTCATGTCAAGTGTATTAAATTATGTCGGCAAAATCCACCTATACGGATGCAGAACATTATGAAAATTCTTACAATCACGTGCTGGAGCCATAAAATAAAATACCACCTGTTTTCCTGGGATGGCCGGACACTATCTGCTTCGGGAATAATTGAACGGGTGGGCCTCGGCAGTTCTTTCATCCGTCAGAATGTTCCCGGCCGTGAACCATTCTGTCTGGAGACGGATATCAACGATCACCAGGGCGCCGTAGCCCTTATTATCGCAACCCTGACCGACCCGCAACAGGGAGTCATTGCAGACGCTTTGGAAATTTCAGCCGTTGGTCACCGGGTAGCGCATGGCGGCAAGGAATTCCGGCACTCGGTGCAGATTGACGGCTACGTCCTCAATGCCATACGAAAACTTCAGCATCTGGCGCCGCTCCACTCGATTCCCAACATCGCGGGCATCGAGGCAGCAATGATTCTCATGCCTGCCATTCCCCATGCGGCAGTTTTCGATACCTCCTTCCACCTGTCCATGCCCGAGTCTGCCTACCTCTATCCTCTTCCTTATGAATGGTATGAAAAGTATGGAGTCCGCCGCTACGGTTTCCACGGCCCATCGCACCTCTACCTTTCGCGGCGGGCAGCCGTACTTCTCGACAAACCGGCCGATGCCTGCAACCTGATCACTATTCACCTCGATCGCGGGATTTCTCTCTGTGCCATCAGAAACGGTCTTTCCGTAGATACCAGCATGGGAATGACACCGCTTGAGGGTGCGGTCATGAAAACGCGCTGCGGAGACATTGATCCCGGCATTCACGCCTATATTATGACGGTGATGAATCTTTCGGCAAAGGAACTGGAACAGATCCTCAACAACAAAAGCGGTGTTTTCGGTATCACCGGGCAACGCTTGGAGCGGCGGCAATTTTTGAAGGCGGCTTTGGATGGTGACTCCCGGTGCAAATTGGCCCTTGAGATCGAAACCTACCGTCTCAGGAAATACATCGGAGCATACCTGGCGATAATCGGGCCTTTGGATGCAATCGTTTTTACCACGGGTACCGGTGCGCCGGAAGGGGCTGTGAGGGAGATGGTGCTGAATGGGCTTGAGTGCTTCGGGATACGGCTTGACCGGGACAGCAATCGCGCTGTCCGGTCGGAGCAGGAAGAGGTGGAAATTACCGGTGAAGGCTCGTTGATCAGAGTCTTCGTCATTCCGACAAATGAAGAACTTGTCATTGCCGAGGATGTAGCTGCAATTCACTCCGGAGTCTACAGCGATCCTCAGCATTACGATTATTCCTTTGCCTGCGCTGACTTCGTGCCTTCTCATTCCATGGGATAACCGTATCTGCCATTGCCGACAATAAAAGCCACCCGGTCAGGGTGGTTTTTATTTTGCGTGCGGCGACGGGACATTTTTGGCTGGCCCGGGGTGAGAAGTTGCGGTAACTCTATCGAGGGCTGCTTTCGGAGGGAGACGGGACAAACAGGGATTTAATAACACACCTGAGTTGTTTCAAAAAAAATTGCAAAGCTGCCGTAGTTATCGTATTGTTAACCGTTTGAACGGTCATGATGGCTCATAATTGGCTGGCTAAAGGGGCTGAGGTCCGCGGCATGCTCAGCCGGTCCAAACGGAAACTGACGGGGGAGGAGGGCAAACGTGAAAGTGGTGATACTAGCCGGTGGCTTCGGCACCAGGATCAGCGAAGAGTCGCATTTGAAGCCCAAACCGATGATTGAGATCGGCGGCCGGCCGATCCTCTGGCACATCATGAAGATTTATTCCCACTACGGCTTCAACGATTTCGTCATCTGTCTCGGCTACAAGGGGTATTACATCAAGGAATACTTCGCCCATTATTTTCTCCATGAATCGGATGTTACCTTCGATTTCAGCAACGACAGTCAGCGCGTAATCCATCACCATACCGCCGAACCCTGGCGCGTGACCCTGGTGGATACTGGGACGGAAACCATGACCGGTGGGCGGGTCAGAAGGGTGCAGGAGTACCTGGATGGTGAACCGTTCATGCTTACCTATGGCGACGTGGTCGGCAATGTGAACATCCCTGAACTGGTCGCCTTTCACAAGTCTCACGGCAG
>PLYK01000130.1 GCA_003151775.1 Geobacter sp.
CGATGGACCCCTTAACGATCACCACAACAACATTTACCTTACAGCAAGGGGCAACGTCTGTTTCAGGCACGGTGACCTACTCTGGCGTAACTGCGGTATTCACGCCGACGAGCAATCTTGCAGCCAGCACTGTCTATACCGCCTCTATTACTACCGGGGCCAAGGACCTGGCAGGCAATGCACTGGCAGTTAACAAGGTATGGAGCTTTACAACCGGTGCGGCCGCAGATACTACCCCGCCCACAGTGATTCTTGTAAATCCCGCTGCGCTTGCCACAGGTGTGGCGATCAACAGCGCCGTCAACGCAACGTTCAGCAAGGCGATGGCCCCGTTAACGATCAGCACGGCAACCTTTACGGTGCAAGCAAGCGGTCCCCCTTCGGGTCCAATATTAGTCGGGACAGTCGCCTATAATCCACTGACCAATATTGCGACCTTTACGCTGGCAAGCAATCTCGCCGCCAGCACCCAATATACTGCGACGATAACAACCGGGGCCAAGGACCTGGCTGGCAATGCACTGGCAGTTAACAAAGTATGGACCTTTACCACAGGTAACGGCCTCGCGCCAGGCGCAGTAGCACTTGGTGCGGCCGCACCGTTCGGAACTTTTGGGGGTACCGCCGGGATGACCAACACGGGTACTCTGACGTCCATCATTGGGAATATCGGGACCATCGCTACGAGTACAGGGTCGATAACCGGATTACACGATACGTCAGGAGATATATATACGGAAACGCCGGCTAATATCGGAGCAGTGTCCGGGAAGATCTACACGTGTACCAATTCCACCACGGGCCCAACGTCTGCGGGTCCAAATGCAGCCGCATGCGCGATTGCAACCCAGGCGCGTCTCGACGCGCAAACCGCATATCTGGCCCTGGTGGCAATGCCTGTGGGTGGTGCAAGTCCCGCTCCGGGCGCCAACCTGGCCGGAATAACCCTCGCCCCTGGCGTCTATGTAGCCCCCGGTGGTTCGTTCATGATTCAGGGAGGAAATCTCACCCTCGACGCCCAGGGCAACGCGAATGCCGTCTGGGTGTTCCAGATGGCGACTACGCTCTTGGTGGGCGGACCGGGAGCGGCAGCCCCTCAAAGCATCATCCTGGCCGGCGGCGCTCAAGCCAAGAACATCTTTTGGCAAGTCGGTAGTTTCGCAACCATCAACGCAGCAGGAGGCGGGACCATGGTAGGAACGATCATTTCTCAGGCAGGAGCCTCGTTCTCCACCGTCGGAAATGTCTCAATAGTGACACTGAACGGCAGAGTGCTGTCCCTGGGTGCATCGGTTACGCTTGTGGACACGGTCATCAACGTGCCTGCCCCGTAAGGCATGTCGTATTCAGCCTGAAGAAGTACCGTCGCATACCCAGCAGTCATTATTACGGGATATGCGTTGACCGGAAAAACAGGATCAACCACCTGGTGACGAGTTCTTGAACGTCACCAGGTGGTATGACCCCAAGCAGGCTTTCAATCTCATAAAAAAGGACAAAACTACATGAAAAAGATACTGAAGGGCATACTGCCGGGCTTAGTGCTCATTACCCTCGCGACCCCAGGGTTTGCCGAAAACCGGCAGGGGGCGGTAACCGTGTCCCCTTACGTCGGCGGCTATCTGTTGGACGAAGAGCAGCACGAGGTTAACCGTCCGATGTTTGGACTGCGCACCGGCTACAATTTTACTGAAAATTTTGGGGCTGAGGCCATGTTCGGCTACAGTCTTACCGAAACAAAGCTACATTACGGACCGAGGAGGGAAACCGACCTGTATCGCTACGGGATCGATCTACTGTATCATTTCATGCCGCAAAGTAACTTCGTGCCGTTTGTTGTGATTGGCGGAGGCGGTACAAATTTCTATACACCCAACACTCCCAGTGAACCGAGCCACTATGCCGGGCTGTTCAGTTATGGCGGCGGGGTCAAGTACTTTGTTGCCGACAATGTAGCCCTGCGGGGTGACGTGCGAGGCGTACTGCTTGTCCACGACACGGGCCACCAAAATCTGGAATACTCGGCCGGCCTTACCTTCCAGTTCGGTGGTGTCCGGAAAACAGACGCATGCCGCCTGACGCCTTCTGCTGATACCACGGAGATGAAAGTGGCCGCGGTCATACCTTCGGCAGCAGACACCACCGCACCGACAGTGTCTTTTACGGCACCTGTTGATGGCGCCACGGCTGCACCGCTCAACCAGAAGGTCAATGCCGCCTTCAGTAAGGCGATGGATCCGGCAACGATTACCGCCGCAACTTTTACCCTGAAGCAAGACAAAACCCCGGTTTCAGGCAATGTGACATCCGCAGCATCAACGGCAACCTTTACCCCGGCACGCAATTTCGAAAAGGGCAAGGTTTATATCGCCACCCTCACCACCGGAGCCAAGGACCTGGCAGGCAATGCACTGGAACGTGACTATGTGTGGAGATTTACAGCATTTTCGGGTCCTCGGGTTGTGAAGGTGCTGTCCACGCTCGAAAATTCGCATTTCAATTTCGATAGTGCGGAGATTACCGAAAACGGTAAAGATCTGCTGAAGCATGATGTGACGATTCTGAAAGCCGATCCAAATATGAAAATCCGTATTTCAGGGTATACCTCTGCTATCGGTTCTGAAGAGTATAACCAGAAACTGAGCGAAAGAAGAGCTGCTGCCGCCAAGGAATATCTCGTAAAAACCGGCGGCATCGATGGAAACAGAATCACCACCATAGGATACGGTGAAAAAAACCCCGCTAAGTACGAAGCTGAACCTTCGGACAAAAACTCTGCAGCAGCTCACGCAAACATGAGGGTGCTGATTGAGGTCATCGAAGATTAGTAAAACAAGGTTAAAGATGTGGATGATCCGGCCTGGGAACAGTGGACAGGTGCAACATTAAATTCACAAGCAGATCGGTTAATCAATGGAAGGTCGGCTGCCTACAGCCGGTCTTTTCTGGTTGATGGCTGATGGGGCGCTTTATGGAGAACTGCTATTGACAACCAACCTCGATGAATTGCAGGCTGATTTGAGTTGATTTTATTCTGACGACCTTGCAGGGATAGTCGACATTTGTTAATAACGTAACGGTTAACGTGCCCATTTCACCGATTTTTATGCGCTCGTAATCGGAATCCGTAATTTCGATCAATGCTCCGGCAGTGGATAGATTATCCATCTGGCAATGGTATTTTGTGCCGTTAATATCCAGAGTGCACTTTGTATCGAACGTCTGCCGGTCATCACTTCGTACTATTTGCATGCGTATTTCTCCAAGTTCTGTGGTTAGTGCCATCCTGATAGTATAAACCGGTACGTGCTGGAACACTCTTTATTCGATAGTATATCACGTTATAGAAATCGGCGCAGGAATCGATTGAATTAGTTTCTTTCGTAAATTGGTTGCAACATGGATTCAGCAGGCAGGAGAGCGGACAGAGGGAAGTGCATCGGATTCGGCAACTTCTGGTAGAGATTCGTTTCCCGACAGAATCATCAGGCGAGACCCGTTGCCATAGGGTTTCGCTTATTGGCTTGCGGAATAATCCAGGGACGTGAGGAAACCATGCCCATGAGAAGAGTAGGTGCCGGAATCGTTGTTGCTCTCTGCCTGAATGCGTCTGCAATGGCAGAGATGTTCAAGATCGAGAACCCCGCATCCAATATTTACAATCCGGCGGATCGAATGAGTGATCCCAATCCGCTATCGCCTCCCACCCAACCGGTCCCACAGCCGACAGCGCCAAAAGAAGCAACGACTACGACGCCGCCACCGCCGGAACAGGTCAGAGAACAACGCGCGCCGCACCAGGAACGCGCGGTCCCTCATAAACGCTCTTCTTTCACAACTGCCAAAGCCTATCTGGCCGTAGCGGATGATGCCTACAATAAGGGCGACTACAGGAGGTTCCTGTCCATGAGCGAGGAGGCCCTGAGCCGGATACGCGCCGGAACGCTTACGGCCTCTAAAAAAGCGAAACAAAAGCTGCTCAGGAATAGAGATCTTGGCCGGAAGCTGCTGGAGAAGGGGGGCCGATGAGCCGGGCTCTGACCAGCAGGTGGTGCCGTAGCAGCCTATCCGACGTCAGATACTAAGGGACTCGGAATTAACTGATATACCAAGTTTTACGCTCAGATTTAGGTCAGATTTGTCGTTCCTGATTGAGCAAAACCGCAGGCGTAGCTGGTCTACGCCGAGGATTTTGTGATTGAAGGGGCGGCAAACATGGCCTGAAGATGAGATGTAAAACGGTATATTGGTTAGTTCCGAGTCCCTAAGTTTCGAACT
>PLYK01000025.1:0-765 GCA_003151775.1 Geobacter sp.
GGGGAGCAAAAGTCCAAACTCCAGGTGTCCGATAAAATCGGACAGTTTAAGAAGGATGCCCAGGAGGGCGGAGCCGTGGCCGGTAGCACGCGCAGGGATATTGAGAAGCGGTCGAACAATCCGGTGGTGACGGGGAAGAATTTCAAGGCATTGACCGGCAAAGGGCGGAAGAAGCCTGAAATCGGCTGAAATGGTGAAGCGACGGATACCATAAACCATTCAATTCAATTCTGTCTCACAACACACAAGGACCACCATGACCCCCAAAATCCTCATTATCGACGACGACACCTCGCTCAGGCGGGTGCTGGAATACAACCTCCAGGAGGCCGGCTACCAGGTGGTTGCCGCGGCCAACGGCGAAGAGGGGCTGCGGTTGTTCGCAGAAGAGACGCCCGCCCTGGTCATCACCGACATGAAGATGCCCGGCATGGACGGGCTCCAGGTATTGAAGGCCATCAAGGAGCGCTCCCCCGAGACCCTGGTGATGATCATCACCGCCTTCGGCACCGTGGACATCGCCGTCGAGGCCATGAAACTGGGGGCCTTCGACTACATCACCAAGCCCTTCAACCGGGACGAGCTCCGGCTGACCGTGGGCAAGGCGCTGCAATTCACCGGCCTGACCGCCGAAAACAAACGCCTGAAGGACCAACTATCAGACCGCTCCGACTTCCGCACCATCGTGGGGGCCTCGCGGCAGATGGAGCGGGTCTTCGACATCGTCCGCAAGGTGGCCGACAGCGAGGCGGCGGTGCTGATCAC
>PLYK01000025.1:773-59147 GCA_003151775.1 Geobacter sp.
CTGGACGAGGTCGGCGAACTGCCGCTGGAATTGCAGCCCAAGCTGCTCAGGGCCCTGCAGGAGAAGGTCGTCGAGCCGGTGGGGGGGACCAAGGCGCACAAGCTGGATGTGCGCCTGGTGGCCGCCACCAACCTGGACATGGAAAAGGCGCTGAGCGAGGGCGCCTTCCGGGAGGACCTGTACTACCGGTTGTCGGTCATCCCGATCCATCTCCCCCCCCTGCGGGAGCGGCCGGACGACATACCGCTCCTGCTCCGCTACTTCTGCGCCAAGCACGGCAGCCCGCAGGTCGGCTTCGACCGCCGGGCACTGGATACGCTGGCGAAATACGGCTGGCCGGGCAATGTGCGCGAACTGGAGAACACGGTGGAACGCCTGCTGATCATGCGCAACAGTGACACCATCACCCCGGAGGACCTGCCGGACAAGATCCGTTCCGGGAACGGCGCGAAATTCGGGGTATCGGCGGTGATCAACCTCCCACCAGAGGGGTATTCCCTGGAACAACTGGAGCGGGAGGTGGTGGTCGCCGCCCTGGAGCGCAACAGTTGGAACCAGACCGCCGCGGCCCGTTTCCTCCGCATCCCGCGCCATACCCTCATCTACCGCATGGAGAAATACGGCATCATCCCTCCGGAGAAGTAGCCCTGAACAAACGATTGATCTTTTGTGATTTGACTCTTTCAATATCTGGAGAATATGCTCCCACCCCTGTAGGATATTCTACAAACTTTTGCCTCTCCCCTCCTGTACATCACAGGCAATCGCTGTATAATCGGTATATTGCATCGTTGGCACACCACTTGAAGTAGCTTCTCGCATGACCACGATCCGACACCGAGGCATTGTTATGAAAACCCGCATCGTTCTTCTTGCCCTGCTCGTCACCGGTATCCTTCCGGCAGGCTTCAGTCGCGCCGTTGAGACCAAACCGGCGGAGAATCTCCCTGAGCTGGTAAACACCGCCCTGGCGAACAACCCGGAGGTCGCTGCGTCCGTGGCGCACCTCAGGATGCTCGAATACAAGGCCAAGCAAGCCGGCAGCCTGGAAGACCCGATGCTGATGCTGAAGATCCAGAACGGCATCATCAGCGATCCGCTCAATTTCAGGCGCGACAGCATGACCCAGAAGGTCGTGGGCATCAGCCAGCAACTCCCCTGGTTCGGCAAACGCGAACTCCGCAGCGACGTGGCGCGGCGCGACGCCGAGGCCTCCCACTGGAACCGGGAGGAGCGCATCCTGGATATCATCCGCGGGGTCAAGGAGACCTACTACCAGATCTACTTCACCGACAAATCCCTGGAGATCCTTGCCAAGAACATGCGCATCCTGGACGACTTCATCACCATTGCCGAAAACCGCTATGCGGTCGGCCAGGGGGTCCAGCAGGACATCTTCAAGGCCCAGTTGGAAAAGTCGAAACTGCTCGATATGCGCATCACCCTGGAGCAGCAGCGGCGCAGCCTGGAGATCAGGATGAACAGCCTGCTCTACCGCCCCGCTGATACCTCCATCGGCGCCATCCCCGACCCGCAGATCACCCCCCTTAAACGCGGCGACGCGGAATTGCTGGAACAGGCCGAACAAAACCGCCCGCTCCTGAAAGGGATGCAGGCTCAGATCGGCAAGAGCCTTGCGGCCCAGGCCCTGGCCCGCAAAGAGTTCTTTCCCGATTTCAACGTCTCCTTCGAGTACATGCAGCGCGAACCGGCCATGGGGAACGACGGCGCGGACATGTACAGCCTGGGGGTCACCTTCAACCTGCCGGTGCAGCGGGAGCGCCGCCACGCCATGCTGGCCGAAGCAGCCTCGGAACAGACCATGTCCACGGCGGAGCTGAACGACGCCAAAAATAGCATCCGCAGCACCATCGCCGACCTGATCTCCCAGATGGAGCGCCGCCGGAAGCTGGCCGAGCTGTACAAGGGGGGCATCATCCCCCAAGCCGAGCAAGCCCTGGAATCGGCGTTCATCGCCTACCGGGTGGGCAAGGTCGATTTCCTGGCCCTTTTGGACAGCCGGCTGACGCTCTTCAACTACGAGCGGGACTACTACGATTCCCTGGCCGATTACCAGATCCGTCTGGCCCAGTTGGAGGCCACGGTGGGGGCCGACCTGGAAAACGGACACCCTCTGGCGGATCATGACCACCATTAGAAACACTCCCCTCACAGCGCAGGTGAGGAACTATTACGAGGAAAGGTGCTCCACATGGCCTTGAACAAGAAGATTGCCGTCCCCCTGACCATCCTGGTCCTTGCCATCGTCGTCGCCGGCTGGCTGTACAGAAGCGGCAAGCTGAGCAAGGTTAGCGGCTGGTTCAAAAGCGACGGCACCGCCAAGCAGGAGTTGAGCGCCAAGCCGGTCTATACCTGCCCCATGCACCCCTTCATCATCAAGGACAAGCCGGGGGTCTGCCCGATCTGCGGCATGGAGCTGATCAAGAAGCTTAACGACGTCCAGACCTCTTCTGCAATCACCCAGACGCCGGAGCAGAAGCAGCAAGCCGCGATGATCGGCCATGTTGCCCTTTCGCCGGCCCAGCGGGTGATGGCCAATGTGGCCACGGCCGAGGCAAGGCGGGAGGACCTGAATCGGGAGATCAACGCCGTGGGCATCGTCCAGTACGACCAGTCGCGCCAGGCCAAGGTCACGGCCTGGATCGCCGGGCGCATCGACAAGTTGCATGTCAGTGCGGTCGGCGACTATGTCGGCAGGGACAGGCCGGTGGCCGAGGTCTATTCGCCCGAACTCCTGGCCTCCCAGCAGGAATACCTGCTGGCGGTCAAAAGCCGCGACCAGTTGAAAAACTCGCCAATCCCCTCCATCTCCCAAAACGGCGAGGGGCTTGTGGAGTCTGCCAAGCAGCGCCTGATGCTCTTCGGGGTCAAGGAGAGCCAGATCGCCGAGTTGGAGAAGGCCGGCAAGCCCAACATCCGCTTGCCGATCTACACGCCACTGTCGGGCGTGGTCATCGAAAAGATGGTCCAGCAGGGGCAGTACGTCAACACGGGCGACGTATTGTTCAACATCGCCGACCTCTCCCGGGTATGGGTCGAGATCGAGGTCTACGAGAATGAATTCCCCAACATCAGGATCGGTCAGAGGGTCGAGATACAGTCCCAATCATTCCCCGGCAAGCCCTTCAGCGGCCGGATCGCCTTCATCTATCCCTTCCTCGACCCCAAGACCAGGACGGTCAAGGCGCGGGTGGAGATGGCCAACCCCGGCATGAAGCTCAAACCGGACATGTTCGTGCGGGCGTTGATCAAGGTGGCGCTGGGCAAGGCCATCGTCGTGCCGGTCACGGCGGTGATTGATACGGGCAAGCGCCAGGTGGCCTGGGTCGAGACTGCGCCCGGCATGTTCGAGCCGCGGGACGTGCAACTCGGCCAGCGCACCGACGACAGGGTGCAGGTCCTGTCCGGCCTGAAATCCGGGGACAAGGTGGCGGTCTCCGGCGCCTACCTGATCGACTCGGAATCCCAGCTCAAGGGCGGCGGCGGCCACGAAAACATGCCCGGCATGAAGATGGATGAGCAAAAAACAGGTCAGAAACCGGCCGTACCTCCAGCGAAGAAAGATACGCTGAAGATGGATGATATGAAGTGATCGAAAAAATCATCGAATACTCCGCCAGGAACCGCGTCATCGTCCTGATGATCTTCGCCCTGATCATCGCTTGGGGGGTCTGGTCGGTGTACAAAACCCCGGTGGACGCCATCCCGGACCTGTCCGACAACCAGGTGATCGTGTTCACCGACTACCCCGGCCGTTCGCCCCAGGTGGTGGAGGACCAGGTAACCTATCCCCTGGCGGTCAACCTGCAGGGGCTGCCCCAGGTCAAGGCCGTGCGCGCTTCCAGCGCCTTCGGCTTTTCCATGATCTACGTGATCTTCGAGGACAAGGCCGACATCTACTGGGCCCGCACCCGGGTACTGGAACGCCTCAACTACGCCGCATCGCTGCTGCCGCCCGGCGTGGTGCCGACCCTTGGCCCGGACGGCACCGGCGTGGGGCATGTATTCTGGTACACCATCGAGGGGAAGGGGTATGACCTGGAGCAGTTGAGGACGCTCCAGGATTGGTTCGTGCGCTACCAGTTGAACACCGTCCAGGGGGTGGCCGAGGTGGCCTCCATCGGCGGCCTGGTGCGGGAGTACCAGATCGACCTGGACCCCAACAAGCTGTTCTCCTACAACATTAAGATCAACAAGGTGATGGAGGCGGTCAAGGCCTCCAACAAGGATGTGGGGGGGAGGCTGATCGAGCAGGCCGACGCCGAGTACCTTATCCGCGGCCGTGGCTATGTCCAGTCCAGGGCAGACCTGGAGAACATCGTGGTGGGCGCCGACATGCGCGGCACGCCGATCTACGTCAAGAACCTGGGCACGGTCCAGATGGGGGGCGCCATCCGGCGCGGCCTGTTGGACATGAACGGGGAGGGTGAGGCCGTGGGCGGCATCGTGGTCATGCGTTACGGCGAAAATGCCAAGGATGTCATCGACCGGGTCAAGGTAAAGATCAATGACCTGGAGAAGGGACTGCCGCCGGGCATGAAGATCATGGTCTCCTACGACCGCTCCGACGTGATCGAACGAGCCATCGATACCCTGAAACATAACCTGATTGAGGAATCGGTCGTTGTCTCGCTGGTAATCCTGGTCTTCCTGCTGCACTTCCAGAGCGCCCTGGTTATCGTGTTGACCCTGCCGATCTCGGTACTGATCGCCTTCATTACCATGAAGCTGATGGGGGTCACCTCCAACATCATGTCTCTCGGGGGCATCGCCATCGCCATCGGCGTCCTGGTGGACGCCGGGGTGATCATGGTGGAGAACTGCTACCGCCACCTGTCGGAGATGCCGCCGGAAGAGCGCAAGGAAAAGCGCCTGGAGGTGATCATCGCCAGCGCCAAGCAGGTGGGCCGGGCGATCTTCTTCTCCCTGGCGATCATCGTGCTCTCCTTTGTGCCGGTCTTCATGCTTGAGGGGCAGGAGGGCAAATTGTTCCATCCTTTGGCCTTCACCAAGACCTTCTCCATGATGGGCTCGGCCATGATCGCCATCACCCTGGTGCCGGTACTGATGTACTACTTCATGCGGGGCAAGATGCCGCCGGAGAGTTCCAACCCGGTATCCACCTTCTTCATCAAATTGTATTCACCGGTTATCCGCTGGGTGCTGGTTTGGAAAAAGACCACCATTGCCCTGAATATCGTGGCCCTGCTGATTGCCGTGCCGCTCTTCATGCGCCTGGGCAGCGAGTTTATGCCGCCTCTGGATGAAGGTTCGCTGCTCTACATGCCGGTCACACTGCCCAACGTCTCCATTACCGAGGCCAAACGGCTGATACAGGTGCAGGACGCCATCATCAAGAGCGTGCCCGAGGTTGAACATGTTCTCGGCAAGGTCGGCCGGGCCGAAACATCCACCGACCCGGCGCCGGTTTCCATGTTCGAGAGCATCATCATCCTCAAGCCCAAAGACAAATGGCGGCCCGGCATGAAAAAGACCGACATCGTGTCCGAGCTGGATAACAAGCTGCAACAGATCGGCGTGCGCAACGGCTGGACCCAGCCGATCATCAACCGCATCAACATGCTCTCCACCGGGGTGCGTACCGACTTGGGAGTCAAGATCTTCGGCAATGACCTGAATGTGCTCAAGGATCTGGCGATTCAGACCGAGGCGATCTTGAAGCCGATCAACGGCGCAGCCGACGTCGTGGCTGAACGAGTCACCGGCGGCAATTACATCGACATCGACATCGACCGTGAGGCGGCCGCCCGTTATGGCGTTAATGTAGGTGACATTCAGGATGTCGTCGAGACCGCCCTGGGGGGCGCAATGCTCTCCACCACGGTTGAAGGGAGGAACCGCTTCCCGATCCGCATCCGCTACCTGCGCGACTACCGCGACAACATCCCCGCCATCCGGCAGATCCTGGTGGGAGGCGCAGAGGGCGCCCAGGTGCCGCTCTCGCTGGTGACAAAGCTGAAAATATCCACCGGTGCGCCGGAGATCAACAGCGAAGGGGGACTCCTGCGTTCGCTGGTCTTTCTTAACGTTCGTGGCCGGGACATGGGTGGCTTTGTAACCGAGGCCAAACAAATCCTGGAGAAGCAGCTCAAGCTGCCGCCGGGCTATTACGTGGCCTGGTCCGGGCAGTGGGAGAACCAGATCCGCGCCAAGGCCCGCCTGCAGATACTCGTACCGATAGGAATAGTGATCATCTTCATCCTGCTCTATTTCACCTTCCACTCGGCCCTGGAGGCCAGCATGGTCATGCTCTCGGTCCCCTTTGCCCTGGTGGGCGGGGTCTACCTGGTGGCGGCGCTGGGATACAATCTGTCAGTGGCGGTTTGGGTCGGCTTCATCGCCCTGTACGGCATCGCCGTGGAGACCGGAGTGGTAATGGTGATCTACCTGCACGAGGCGTTGGATAAGAAACTGATCAACGGCCCCTGCACGGAGCAGGACATCTACGACGCCACCTTCGAGGGAGCGGTGCTGCGCCTGCGTCCCAAGCTGATGACCGTGGCCGTGGCCTTGCTGGGTCTGCTGCCGATCATGTGGTCCACCGGCACCGGGGCCGACGTGATGAAACCGATTGCCGCCCCGATGATCGGCGGCATGCTCTCCTCGGCGGTGCACGTGCTGATCATGACGCCGGTCATATTCGTGCTGATGAAGAAGAGAGATTTGAAGAAAGGGAGGCTGAAGTATTCGGGGATGAAACATTGACGCATGACCAATTCCGTACATGACGCTGCTGCCTCCGCTCACATTCTGGATTGCCAAACGATGGGCCGGTCGCAGCGCAACCAAAGGAGGATCTTTATGATGGACCATACAGGCGGATGGATGGGTGGATGGGCTGGCGGACAGATGTTGGTTTGGGCGGCGCTCGCCGTACTGGTGGTGGTGGTCGTGGTGATTAAGAGTCTGACCAGGAAAAAAAAGTGAGTTCACGACTCGTCCGTGAAGTCGACTATCTATCCATGTAGGTATAGTTGATTTTATTTCACCGACATGGGGAGTATTCAATGACTACTCATAGTGCAAAGCTTCCCGCCTTCCACGACAATCAACAAGTCCTTGACCCGGTCTGCGGTATGGAAGTTGACATCGCCGCACCTGCCGCCACTCTATTACATGAAGGCACGACGTACCTTTTTTGCAGTACCCATTGCCTCGAAAAATTCAAAGCGTCCCCGGACAGTTTCACCGGAGCCGGCATGACGAAACCAGAGCATACCATTCCACTTGCACGCGCCAGCGATCTCAAAACCAACATTTTCACGTGTCCGATGCATCCGGAAATTCAGCAGGAAGGGCCTGGACCCTGTCCGAAATGCGGCATGGCCTTAGAGCCTTTGATAGCGCCCGCTCCGGTTGAACGGGTTGAATACGCCTGTCCCATGCATCCGGAAATCATTCAGGACAAACCTGGTTCCTGCCCAAAATGCGGCATGGCGCTTGAACCTTTAACTCTGGCACCGGAGGAAGGTGAAAACCCGGAACTGACGGATATGAGCCGGCGTTTCCGCCTGAGTCTCATCCTGACTATTCCGGTATTCATTATCGCCATGGGCCATATGATTCCCGGTCATCCGCTGGCGGCACTGGCTTCTCCGCGCAGCTATAACTGGATAGAGTTTCTGTTGGCCTCGCCGGTGGTGCTCTGGGCAGGTTTGCCTTTTTTTGTCCGCGGCTGGCACTCCCTGCTCAATCGCAGCCTCAACATGTTCACGCTGATTGCGCTGGGCGTTGGAGTCGCCTATAGCTACAGCATCGTGGCCACACTATTCCCCGTCATATTTCCGCCCTCCTTTCGTGGTAGCGGCGGAGATGTGGCCGTCTACTTCGAGGCCGCTGCCTCCATCATCACCCTGGTGCTCCTTGGTCAGGTGCTGGAATTGAAGGCCCGAAGTCAGACCGGCGCTGCCATCAAGGCGCTGCTGGGGCTCTCTCCCAAAACCGCCAGGCTGATCCGGGACGACGGCATGGAAACCGATGTTCCGCTTGGCCAAGTCCATCCCGGTGACCGCCTCCGCGTGCGCCCCGGCGAAAAAATACCGGTGGACGGTACCGTGATCGAGGGAGCAAGCAGTGTGGACGAAGCCATGATCAATGGCGAGGCGATCCCGGTGGAAAAGGAGGCCGACAGCCGGGTCATAGGCGCCACGGTCAACGGTACCGGCAGCTTTATCATGCGTGCAGAAAAGGTTGGAACCGAAACAGTCCTGGCCCAGATCGTCAAGATGGTCTCCGAAGCCCAACGGAGCCGCGCACCGATCCAGAAAATTGCCGATGTGGTAGCCGGTTGGTTTGTACCTGCGGTAATACTGTCCGCAATTGTTACCTTCATCATCTGGAGCGTCTTCGGACCGGAACCTCGCCTGGCCCACGCAATGATAAATGCCGTGGCGGTCTTGATCATTGCGTGCCCCTGCGCCCTTGGGCTGGCCACTCCCATGTCGATCATGGTCGCTACCGGCAAAGGGGCGACTATGGGTATCCTGTTCAAGAACGCCGAGGCGATCGAACTGCTTCGCAAGGTGGATACCCTGGTAGTGGACAAGACCGGCACGCTCACCGAAGGGAAACCAAAATTGGTAACGGTTGAAACCGTCGGAGGATTCGATCAGAAGAAGCTTCTCCGCCTGGCGTCAAGCCTGGAACGGGGGAGCGAACATCCCCTGGCTGCTGCAATTGTTGGCGGAACTGAGGAACGCGGCATCGACACAGCCGCAGTCGAAGGATTCCAATCCATTACAGGTAAAGGGGTCACCGGTCGTATCGATGGCATCGAAGTAGCTCTGGGAAACCGGAAGCTGCTCGAAGACCTGCGCATTAATGCTTCAGCACTCCTGAATCAGGCGGAAGCGATGGAAGCCAAAGGGCAGACCATCATGTTTGTGGCAGCGGGCGGCAAGCCGGCAGGACTGATCGGTGTTGCCGATCCTGTTAAGGAGACCACGCCCGAAGCGTTGCGCCAGTTGCACGCGGAAGGAATCCGCATCGTTATGATGACGGGCGACAACCGGACAACGGCCCAGGCAGTGGCTGAAAACCTCGGCATTGACGACATTTTGGCGGAAGTAGTCCCGGAAGAGAAGGCTGCCAAGGTAAAAGCACTTCAGAGGGAAGGGCGCTTCGTTGCTATGGCGGGCGACGGTATCAACGACGCCCCCGCTCTGGCGCAGGCACAGGTCGGCATTGCCATGGGCACCGGTACGGATATCGCCATGGCGAGCGCAGGTGTAACCCTGGTCAAGGGTGACCTGCGCGGCATCGTACGTGCCCGTCTTCTGAGCAGAGCCACCATGGCCAACATCAGGCAAAACCTGTTCTTTGCATTCTTCTACAACGCTCTCGGCATTCCGCTTGCTGCCGGCGCTCTGTACCCCTTCTTCGGAATTCTGCTCAGTCCGATGATCGCCGCTTTGGCCATGAGTTTCAGTTCGGTTTCTGTAATAGGCAATGCGCTCCGCCTGCGCCGCACCAAAATTTGAATGTAGCCACGGGTTGGTAAGAAGCAATCGCATCCACCAGAGAAAATGCTACACCTGCTGTAGAATAGTCTTCAGTTGCTATCCCTCGACTTGAATGACATCAAGCAAAGTCAACATGTTACACATTGGCATGATGGATGCATTTTTTCCATTACATTCAAATTCACATCAACAAAAAGGAGATGTAAACAATGAAAAAGATGACCGTACTTATAGCAGCCGTTCTCGCACTTTCCGCCCCGGCAGCATTCGCGGCCGACCATGAAGGCCACGACCACGGTTCGATGGACATGGGGCACGGCGACCATTCCATGATGTCCATGGGCAAAACGGCTCATGAGGAGGTCGTGGACGGCGTCAAGGCAACCTTCAATGTCATCGACATCCAGCAAAAGATGAAGGAGATGGGCATGAAGGAAACCCACCACATCATGGTGATGTTCACCGATGCCAAAACGGGAAAGATGATGAGCGGCGGTGAAGTGAAGATAAAGGTCATGGGTCCGGACAAATCTGAACAAGTCAAGGACCTGATGGGCATGGAGGGGGGGTTCGGTTCCGATTTCACCATGCCGAAGAAGGGCAAATACGGCGTGATGTGCAAATTCAAGCTGTCGGACGGCAAGGTGCGCAACGCCAAGTTCTGGTATACTGTAAAATAGGTAAGTAATCCGGTAGATATCAAAGGAGTAACATTGGATGAAGAAAAAGCTGGCGCTTATTATGCTCCTATCTATGACTGTCGCGGCATCTCCGGTTTTTGCTGAACATGATCACGGGTCGCAAGGGTCTATGGATCATGGGACTTCGCAAGGTCCAACGGATGACCAGAATACAAAAGAAAGTGAAATGTTAATGAACAATTGCGTCCAATACCTTGACCGTATTCACCAGCACATCAGGAGACTGCAAGAAGAGATAAAGGGGAAACATGCGGGCGCTTCCACCCGTGATGAGCTAAAAAAGCTTGAGCAAAACCTGAAGGATGCAAACGAAATCGCCAGATCGCTGCACATCTTGTAGATCAACGAGCATTTCGGACTGCATTCAGCCTTCAGACAGAGAAGAGAGGTGAAACGGCAGGTCTAGTATCAGGTTTAATGCACACGTATTATTCCAATTCCAAATCAAAGCGGCATCTTCGTTGGCTCGTCTTCGGCTCCTCAACGTACTACCTGTACGCCTTCGTCGCCTCGATCCTCGCCGCCTTGATGTCATCTTTGATTTGAAACCGGAATTAGTGGTACAAAATTTTTGAACAGGGCACCCAGAAAGAAAGATGTGTAACTAAATTTAGAATGGAAGGACACTATTATGAAACGAATAATCAACATCCTCACTCTTCTCAGCCTCTCGGCCATATTAGCTATCCCGGTCGTCAGTCAGGCCGCCGAGAAAAAAGCCAAAAATGAAATCGTCATGAAAATGGGCAGCAAAGTTCACCTGTTCCACAGCAGCAATGTTGAGGCGCAGAAGGAAATCGCTGTAAACGACGTACTCCCGGTTTATCGTGTAAACGGAAAGACGCATCAGGAAACAGAGGTAGGGGCTGTGAAGGTGCTCTCGTTCATGGGGAAGCATTATTTTGAGGCGGAAATCATCAAGGGCGAGGTCAAGATCGGTGATATCGCCAAGAAGGCTGACGCTTCATTACTGGTTCAGCCAGCAAAATAAAAACGGTACATTAAAGCGTCGGGCCAACGATGCCCCGACGCTTTAGTACCATGCAAAGTTTAGGGATTGAATCCGGTCTTTCACCAATAACTTGCGAATCATTCCAAGCTGAGTAACATCCCTATGCTCAAAAAGATTCTGCTATTTGCCGGTGCCGGCGTTTCCGTTTTTCTAATTTGGTTCGCCGTTAGCGATTATCGTGACGCCGGTCCAATGGCTGAAGATCATCTCAGCGGCCTGGCCCACTCACTAGCAGCGGCCATCGAAAACAGCGCCGTACACGACCCTTCACTACGCTCTCTCGCCACGTTCACTACCCATGACATCGCCTATTTTGCGCTGATTGACAAATCAGGTACGTACCGATTCCATTCCAATCCGGACCTGATTGGTACCGTTGTTCAGGACCCTGAAGCCATAGAGATGGCTAAAAAGGGAATAACAAAGGCCGATCGCGTGATGTTGAAAACGGGCGAAGAAGTCTATGAATTCATCGCCCCGCTCTATCTTCCCGGCGAGATGCTCGGACTCCGGCTCACCCTGCACACCTATCGCGCCGACTCGCTCATCAGGCATGCCCGCTTTACCATGCTGGTCTGGCTGGCGCTGCTGGTTGTCGGCTGGATACTTGCCATTGCCATATACCGCTATGCCAGTCGCGAAGAGCAGCACCAACGCGATATGCTCAGACAGGAAAGCCTGGCGCAGTTGGGAGAGATGGGCGCCATGCTGGCGCATGAAATCAGAAATCCTCTGGCGGGAATCAAAGGATTCGCCCAATGGATCGAAAAGCGGCCGGTCAGCGAGAATAACAGGGAGCATGCCGGGCGGATTGTAAGCGAAACCCTCCGGTTGGAAAAGCTGGTAGAGGATCTGCTCGCATATGCGCGTTTTGATGAGGCTCATATTGAACCATTTGAGATCGCGGACCTTGTTACCAAGGTTCTATATCTGATAAAAACAGAAGCAGAAGGACACGGTGTATCGGTAGCCGGTGATTGCCCTTCCGGACTTATTGTCAGTGGGAACCGCGACAGGCTTTCCCAATTACTGCTCAACCTTTGCCTGAACGGGATTCAGGCCATGCCGGACGGAGGCTCTCTGAAGATATCCGCCAGGAAGACTAGAACAGGTGTTATTATTCAGGTGAGTGATTCAGGCCACGGCATCAACTTGGAAGATACACAGCATATTTTTGAGCCATTCTTTACTACCAAAGCCAAGGGAACCGGCCTGGGCTTGGCCATCTGCAAGAAAATTATCGTAGAGCACAATGGCTCAATCAGCGTTGAGAGTAATCCGGGCACGGGAACAACATTCTCCATCACATTCCCCGCAACACAGTGATACGAGGTGAGCATGAAGGGGCGAATTCTCCTGGTTGAAGACGACGAGACCTTCAGAAAATTTCTGCAACTTATCCTGGAAGATGAAGGCCATGAGGTGCTGACCGCCGAAGACGGACTGGCTGGTCTCCGCCTGTTGCAAAAAGAACAGGTCGATCTAGTCATCTCCGACCTGAAGATGCCAGGCAAGTGCGGGCTTGAGTTGTTTCGCGAAACCAGGCAGGACCCTAGTCCGCCCCGCTTCATCTTCCTAACCGCCTTTGGCAAGGTGGAAGAGGCGGTAGCTGCTATGAAAGAAGGTGCGGTGGATTTCCTCACTAAACCGCTGCAAGAACCGGATGTCCTATTGGCCGTCGTCAACAGGGCTTTGGAAAACCAGGGACAAGCGCGGGATTACCTATCACTGAAAGAATCGGAATGTGCAGGTCTGCCGTCGGGAGAATTGATCTTCGCCGGCAATGCCATGAAATCGGTGCAGCGCTTGGTACAGGAAGTTGCAGCCACCACGGCCACCGTCCTGATCCATGGAGAAAGCGGGACCGGCAAGGAACTGGTGGCCAGGACCATCCACCTGCTGAGTCCCCGCAAGAGCGCTGGCTTCGTGCCGATCAACTGTGCGGCTATACCAGAGAACCTCCTGGAGAGTGAACTATTTGGTCATGAAAAGGGTGCCTTCACCGGCGCTATACAGTCCCGGCAAGGGAAATTCGAGCTTGCCAAAGGAGGCACGATTTTTCTGGACGAGATCGGCGAGATGCCGCTTTCACTTCAGGCCAAGCTGCTGCGGGTGCTCCAGGAACGGGTGTTCGAGCGGGTCGGGGGCAGCAAGGAGATCAAGGCCGATGTCCGGGTGATTGCCGCCAGCAACCGCAACCTTCAGGATGAAGTGGCCGAGAGAAGATTCCGCGAGGACCTATTTTATCGACTGAACGTGTTCCCGGTGCATCTGCCGCCACTCAGGGAGAGAAGTGACGCGATACCTCTGCTGTTACAGTACTTCCTCGAACGGTTTAGCCGCCAGATCGGGAAACATCTCACGGGAATTGAAAACGAAGCGCTTGCTTCGATGAAGGCTTATGCATGGCCGGGTAACATCCGCGAACTGCAAAATGTCATGGAGCGGGCGGTTATCCTGGCTCAAGGTGTGGTCCGGCACACTAACCTCCCTGCCGAAGTCCAGCAAACAGCGCTAACCCAAAAACCGGAAGGCCGGGAGAAGCTCAAATCCGTGGAACGCGACATGATCGTCAAGGCGTTGGAGCGGCGTGGCGGCAACCGTCGCCTGACTGCTGATGATTTGGGAATGTCACGCCGGGCGCTCCAATACAAACTAAAGGAGTTCGGACTGCTGGACGAACCATAGCAGGTGCAAAATACTTCTCACAGGTGCAATGAGTTGCACCAAAATCATTGCACAACCATCTACCCAACAAATTATAATTGAGTAATCACGGTAGTTTGCAAAATATATCGCTTTTGGCATGCATCGTGGAATATACCCCAGCAGTAACACAACATTCCACGGAGGTAGATAAACATGAAACGCAAAACAGTTCTTTATGCGGTAACAATGATCGCAGCTCTTTCCCTGGCAGGCCAGGCTTTCGCAAGTGGTGGCAGTATGGGGGGCGGTCGCGGACCAAGCGGATCGGCAGGGGGGCAACAGATGGGTTCTGCCATGTCTCAGGCAAATGGATCGATGGCGCAGAACGGTTCTGGCAACTCGATGCATCAGGGTGTGAAGAATGGAACAGGGCCGCAAGGCATGAATCAGGGCAGCACGGGTAACGCTCAGAACCATCAGCAGAAGCACGCTGACAGCAATGGATCGGCGCAGGCGTCAACACACACCAAGCACGCAATCAATTAAATTTAAGGGGAGTGTAATCAACCGTGACACCAGGCCGTTTTTCTTCGCTCATAACATCGGCACTGCTCCTGAACTTCCTGCTGATAGGCACTGCCTCTGCCTTTTGGGGCTTCGGTGGTGATGATAACGGGAAAAGCGGCCTGGATCTCAACCGCGGTTATGACGTCAATACGGTCACCACAGTCAGAGGCCGGGCGGTATCAACACCCTACAACGCAGAAAAGGGCAACGTAATCATCGAGATCAAGTCCGGGGCCGAAATTGTCAATGTCTATGTCGGTCCAAGCACATACTGGGAAAAGAACGCCATAGCGGTACATATTAACGATGACATTAGTGCGAAAGGTTCCAAGGCGCAGGGCAAAGACGGCAAGACCTATCTGCTCAGCCAGAAACTGGTAAACCGCACCACCGGCGCTCAGGTTGAATTAAGGAATGAAAAAGGTGATGGGGCATGGACAGGAGCCACCACACGCATGGATAACGGACAAATGAACCAGGGTGGCAACATGATGAGGGGCGGTGGGAATATCATGCGTGGTGGTGGCGGTGGCATGATGCGCCACTGACGCGGTCTGCAACTTGTGATCAAGTGGGCACAAGAAAGAAGGGGACGATGGGCAAGGCAATCATACAAAAAATAGTGTCAATGAGCTTCGTGTTAGCGGCATTCTTGGCTCCGGCGGTTGGTCAGGCAGAGGAATATCCCTATTCAGTCGGTCTGGGTTTCGAGTTCGGCTCGGGCAAATATGGCACCAACACCAGGACTGATACCGTGTTAGTCCCATTCACGGTCGCATATAGTCCAACCAATCGCCTCGGCATCTCGCTCGAAATCCCTTTTGCCTACCAAAGCAACGGCAATGTCGTTTCCAGCGTTGCGATGGGAGCAGGGGGCATGCAGGGGAGCAGGGCCACGATGCTGGCGGCTGGTCGCGCGGGTAGCTCAATGAATGGTGGCTTATCCCCCTCAACGTCAAGTAACAGGAATAGTTCAGAGAGCGGTCTTGGCGATATTAACCTCAAGGTAGCCTACATTTTGATACCTGAAAAAGATTCGATGCCGCAAATTCGTCCCAGCGCGTTTGTCAAGTTTCCTACAGCCGACAAGAACAAGTCTCTGGGAACCGGCGAATTTGACGAAGGGTTTGCCATGGAAGTGTCAAAGTGGTTCGGCAAGTGGAACCCGTTCGCTGAGATGGGCTACACCGTGCAGGGGAGGACTCAACTCCTGGCCTTGAGGAACTATCTAGCCTACGACGTCGGGACCGGTTATCAGGTATCGGATAGATTCAGGCCCATCGTCTTTCTCAAAGGATCCAGCCCTCCTGCAGACGGGTCCAGCAGTCTGCTGGAAGTCAGGCTGAAGCTGAAATACCAGGCATCAACACACACCGGTATCGATGGATACCTTTCCAAGGGAGTTACTACCAACAGCCCCGATTATGGCACAGGATTGTCGGTGTATTACGACTTCTGATGCACAACCAAACAGGAGAAATGACAATGAAAAGTTACACCTTAACAGCAGCAGCACTTTTAGCAGCAGGACTTATAGCCGGATGCGGCGGTGGAGGCGGGACTACACCGGTAGCAGGTACATCATTAGTGAGCGGGAAAGTGGCCGACGGCTACCTCGGTGGTGCGACAGTTTTCCTCGATAAAAACGGCAACTACCAGTTGGACGCCGGCGAGCCGTCAACTACGACTGACGAAAATGGCAATTATACCCTGACAGTTGATCCGGCTGATGTCGGCAAATATCCCATCGTTGCCCTGGCAATCAAGGGGCAAACCATCGACAAGGATACCGGCATGGCCGTTACCAGCAGTTATGTTCTCAGCATGCCCGCCATGGCCATATCCGGCACGGTCAGCAGCAACTTCATCAGTCCGATGACGTCGGAGCTTCGAGAAATGATGGAAACAGGCAAATATGCCACTATGCAGCAGGCGATGACCGACCTTGCCGCGAAACTTAAAATGCCGGCCGGGACGAACATGCTCGAAGATTACATGCTCGCCAACAACACGGCCATGCATACCGCAGCGCAAAACATGGCAAGTCTGATGGGAAGCCGGATGGTCCAGGTGATGGGAACAAGCGGGACTACAACAACAGTTGACGTCAATAGTTACCGTGGCATGATGGGTACGATCTTCAGCAACATGTCGTCTATAAAAGGCTCGAATTCTCAAACAGCTATGACAACTCTCATGGGCACGATGACCACAGCCCTGGGAAATATGCCGATGACGGGCGCCGGGCAACCGTACACAAACATGTCAACAGCATTCAGAGGTGGGATGATGGGGAGAACCTCGGCTACAACCACCGGTGGCATGATGCCTTAGCCATTATTTGAATTGGGTTACCGAACGGCCGTTTGCAAACGCGAACGGCCATTTTACTTTAAACGCCGGACAAAATCATCTCTTGTATCAAAATCAATCGCTGCTATTATAGGGCCATCACGCTGTCCAACCGGGAGGTCCTGTATGCGGAGGTATTGTATGCGCTGTGCGTTACTGTCGTTTTCTCTGGTTCTGGCGCTGCTCTCCGGCTGCGCCTTTGTCAATGTGCCGCTGATCCCGCCCCCCAGCCCCCTGGCCGAGCAGGACCTGGAAGGGGACGGGGCCAAGAAGATCCTGCTGCTGGATATCAGCGGCGCCATCTCTGAGGAGGAGAAGTCGGGCGGCTTGCTGGGGCGTTCCTCTCCATCGATGGTGTCCCTGATCCGTGAATCGCTGCACAAAGCGGAGAAGGACCGGGACATCGCCGGCGTCATCCTGCGCATCAACTCTCCGGGCGGCACCGTGACCGCCAGCGATATCATCCGCCACGACATCAACGTGTTCAAGCAACGCAAGAAGATCCCGGTATTGGCCTGCATCGTGGGCATCGGCGCGTCGGGCGGCTATTACGTGGCCACTGCGGCCGACGAGATCACGGCCCACCCCACGGCCATCACCGGCAGCATCGGCGTAATCCTGATGAAGTTCAACGTGGAAGGGTTGATGGGCAAGATCGGGGTCGAGGAACAGACCGTCAAGTCCGGCGACAAGAAGGACATCATGTCCCCCTTCCGCAAGGCCACGCCGGAAGAGGTGAAACTGGGGCAGGAGATCATCGACCAACTCTATGGCCGTTTCCTGGATGTGATCATGGAGCGGCCCAAAAACAGCCTCTCGCGGGACGAGCTGCGCAAGGTGTCCGACGGGCGGATCTACACCGCCGGCCAGGCGTTGCAGGCGAAACTGATCGACAGGATCGGCTACCTGGATGACGTCATCTCCGAGCTCCGTACGGCCGTGGGGGACGAGAAGGCGCGGGTGGTGAGCTATTACCGCCCCGGCAACTACAAGGGGAGCATCTATGCCGGCGCAGCCGAAAAGGCGGGGCTGGCCGAGGCGTTGAGCGGATTCGACGCCATGTCGGGCAGCAGTTTCATGTACCTCTGGCGCCCTTAGCAAATCCTGGTGTAGGGGCGCATTGCATGCGCCCTGATTGGGCGAACAGCAGGGCAGCCTGCACGAAATTCTCCAACAGACGGCGGGCGGTCGGGTCATAGGCCGCCTCTGCCTGCCAGGCAGCTACAAGTTCATCGGCGCGCCCCCTGGTCGCCCGGTCCCGGGCGCACCAGGCGCGGATGATCTCTTCGGTCATCTCGGGATGGAACTGGACGCCCCAGGCGCACGGCCCGATGCGAAAGGCCTGGTGCGGGCAGGCCGGCGAAGCGGCCAGGAGGATCCCCTCCCCGGGGATGTCAAAACTGTCGTGGTGCCACTGGAAGGTGGCATGCCGGGGAGAGAGCCCCGCAAACAGCCGGTCCCCCCTTCCAGCCGCAGTAAGTTCCACCTCCAGCATCCCCAGTTCTCCCCAACGGTTCGCCGCCACCCTGCCCCCCATGGCTGCCGCCAGCAGTTGCCCCCCCAGGCAGACCCCAAGGTAGGGGATGCCGTGTGCAACCGTTTCCCTGATAAGCCCCTTTACCTGCACGAGAAAGGGATGACGCTGGTCGTCATTGGCGCACATGGCGCCCCCCAGGACGATCAACCCCTGCGTCTCTTCCGGTAAGGGCAACGGTTCGTTGCGGTAGGGATGGCACACCCTGACCGGTATGCCCATGTCCCGGAGGTTCGTAGCGATGTTGCCCGGCGGAACCTCCGGGTCGTTCCGGATGATGTGGAACATGCGGGTGTGCCCCCTATTTCAGCGGATAGTCGGACATGCGGACGAAACGGAAGCCGCGGCGCAAAAGTTCCGGGACAGCGGCCATGATCCCGGCCCCGGTGCCGCTTTCCGGATGGTTCATGTGGCAGATGACGATGTCCCCGGGGCCGGCCTTCACGAGTGCCGCCTTTACCTGGGCCGCGCCGTAGGTCGCCCCGGCGTCTCCCAGGATGCTGAAGCCGGCCGCCTCGTGCCCCAGGGCATTGGAGACCTCCACCGCCACCTCGTCGTAATAGGCTGTGCCGGATCGGTAGAGTTTCGGCCGTTTCCCGGTAAGCGCCTCGATCTTGCGGGCATTGCGTTCGATCTCCTCCACCAGTTCGCCCACATCCTTGGCGCCCTTGATGCCGTACACCGACCGGCCGCTGACCGAGGCCGGCTTGTGCCACATACCGTGGTTGGCTATCTCGAAAAGCGGGTTGGCGGCCAGGCGCCTGAACAGCTCGGGATTGGCGTCAATCCAGCGGGCATTGATGAAGAGCGTGGCAGGTATCCGTTCCTGCGCCAGAAAATCCATCAGCCTGGCGTCGACTCCACTCCCTTTCGCGCCGCCACAGGCATCCAGGGTCAGGGCGACCACCTTCTCCCCCGTATCCAGGCGGGTACGCACGCCGCTGACCGTCTCGCCCCATTGGATCGGTTTGCGGCCGCTAAAGCGTGCGGTCATCTGCTGTTTGAGGCTATCGAGGGCGGTCGAGGGTTCCGATGTGAGCGCCGGCAGGGCCGTCAACAGCAGGACCGGCACGACCAGAAAAAACATACTTGCCTTCCCGAACAATGATCCCGCCATGAGCTTCATTGATACCTCCTGACGCCCAGAAGTCGCGCGACAGCCATCCCGATCCCGGCCGCCGCGATGCTCAACATGGCCCCCATCTTGGCGGCGCCCTGGAGGGCCGGATCGGTGAAGGCCTCTCCGGCCACGAACAACGCCACCGTAAAGCCGGTGCCGGCGATGATGCCGGCCACCAGGAGATCGGTGCGGCGCATCCCCCGGGGCAGACCGAAACCGAGCCGGCCGGCCAGCCAGCCGAAAGCGAAGATGCCCAGGGTCTTGCCGAAGATCAGGGCCGCCAAGACCAGCCAGGTGGCGGTCCCCAGGCTGGAGAACCCGACCCCGGCATTGGCCAGCCCGAACATGAACATCCCTACGTCCACCACCCCCTTCCACTCGTGTTCGAATTGGGACAGGGGCGAACGGTCGGCCGGGTCCACCTCGAAGAGCCGCATGGTCTCGCGGCGGTTGTGGGGCAGGAAGGGGATGATGAAGACCAGGGCCAGGGCGGGATGGAGATGGGCCTGGTGCAGGCCGCTCCAGCTCAGGGCGCCGCCGATGAGCACGGCGGGCCAGTAGCTCGTGACCTTCAGGCGGCGCAGGCCGTAGGCGGCAAGCATCCCCAGGCCGGTCAACAGCAGCCAGGCCGGCTTCACCGGAAGGCTGGGATCGGGATAGAATACGGCAATGATGGCCAGCCCGACCGCATCGTCGGCCACGGCCAGGAGCAGCAGGTAGGAGACCGCAGGATGGGCCGCCCCGAAGACGGCGCGGGCGACCAGCCAAGCCAGGGCAATGTCGGTGGCGGTGGGGATGCCCCACCCGTTGCGCAGTTCAGGCCCGCCCAAAAGGGCGTTTAATCCCAGGTAGACCGCCACCGGACCCAGTACGCCGCCCAAGGTGCCCAGCAGCGGGTTGACGGCCCTGGAGGGCGGGTTGAGGGCACCGCCCGGCAGGCAGCTCCGGGTAATCTCCACCGCGGCGATGCCGAAAAAGAGCACCATGAAGATCTCGTTGGTGATGGCGTGAAACGAGAGCCCGCCCAGAAGCGGCTGTTTCAGAAATGCATGATAACCGGCCGGGGCGAGGTTGGCCCACATAATGGCGATCAGCACGCCGCTGACCATCGGCACGGAGAATTCAAGCAGCAGGTTGATGCGTTGTTTCATGGGGTCGTCCGAGTGTGGTTTGGCAGAGTGTAGCACCCTTTGGGCCTGGTGTGAAGCGGCGCCTTCTGTTTCTTGTTGACCTGAGCGTTGAAGCGGATATGATTTGACGACACCACAAGGAAGAGGAGAACCTGTGCCCAAACAACGGCCCAAAATGCTGTACGCCGATGAAAAGGGAACCATCTACGACCACCCGGACCTGTGCATGGCCGGGATGAACGGGACCGTGCCGGTGCTGCCCGATGCAGTGGAACTCATCCCGCTGCCCGAGGACAGCCGGCTGTTCACCATGCCCGCCATGCCGCCCATTGCCTGGGACGACCGGAAGAAGGGCTTTGTCACCCTGGACAGCATCAGGGAGGGGAAGAGAACGCGGCGCATCCAGGCGGTGTCGGCCTTCATGGCGCCCGGCTACGTGCGCACCCTGCTGCCGGCCTGCGACTATGCCAAAAAGACGGCCCACCTGCCGCTCTGGTCCTATACAGCCGTAGGGTGGGACGAGGAGCGGGACTGTTTCGTGGTGGCCGCATCCAGGGTCGATAACAACAGCAACTGGAACCCGGTCAATTACGACGACCGCACCCTTGATCCGCTGGTGCGCAAGCTTTTGGAAGAGATGCCGGGCAACCGCCTGCTGGAGCAGTTGGCCCGGTGCGCAGTGGACTATCACTGCTTCGCCGCAAAAAACCTCTTCTACCGCCGCTGGGAGGCGCCCTTGCCCACCTCGCCGGCCTGCAACTCGGCCTGCCTGGGGTGCATCAGCCTGCAACCGTCCGAATGCTGCCCGGCCAACCACGAGCGGATCAGCTTCGTGCCGACCCCGGAGGAGATATGCCAGATCGCCCTCCCCCACCTGGAACAGGCCGAGCAGGCCATCGTCTCCTACGGCCAGGGGTGCGAGGGCGACCCGATCCTCCAGGCGGAAACCATAGCCTTTGCGACGAGGCGCTTGAAAAAGGCCACCTCCCGCGGCACGATCAACTTCAACTCCAACGGCTCCCTGCCGGAGCGGGTGCAACTTTTGTGCGACGCCGGCATGGACTCCTTCCGCTTTTCCCTGAACTCGGTGCGCGAAGGGCTGTACAACCGCTACTACCGTCCCAATGGGTATGGCTTTGGCGACGTGCTCCGCTCGGTGGGGATCGCCAAAAAGGCCGGCCGCTTCACCATGATCAACTACCTGGTGTCGCCCGGCGTCAGCGACGCCCCGGAGGAGGTGGAGGCGCTGGTGCGTTTCGTGGGCGAGACCGGAATCGACATGATCCAGATGCGCAACCTGTCCATCGATCCGGACTATTACAATCGCGAGATGGGGGTAAGCGGCAGGGGAATCGGCATGTACCGCCTGCTGGAGCGCCTGAAGCGGGAGTTTCCGAGGTTGCAGTTCGGCTACTACAACCGGACCAAGGAGAATTTCTTTCCGGAGGGCTTTGAACAGGGGTGGCCGATCAGGGATTGAGTAAAGAAGGTTGGCTGAAATGAGCGCGGCGAGAGAACCGCCCTCCACTTTGCGTGGAGGGCGGATTTTAGGAGGCTAGCAATAATAAGTTTGCTAGCCTCCTTAGTATCAGGCCATGGTGTGGCGGATGTCCTTGCCCTTGACCATGAAGATCACCATCTCGGCGATGTTGGTGGCGTGGTCGGCGATGCGTTCCAGGGATTTGGCCACATAGTTGAGCTTCATGGAACGGGTGATGGCACTGGGGTCCTCCATCATGAAGGTCAAAAGCTCCCGCTGAATCTGATCGTTGATCTCGTCCACGAAGCTGTCATCCTTGCATACCTTGATGGCCAGATCGGCATCGCTGCGCACAAAGGCGTCCAGGGCCTCCTTGACCATAACCTCGGTCCAGTGTGCCATGCGGGGGATGTCGATGTACGGCTTGAGCGGCGATTCGTTGTTCAGTTCTCTGGAACGCTTGGCGATATTGGCGCACTTGTCTCCGATCCGCTCCAGGTCGGTGACGATCTTGAGGGCCAGCGTGATGAACCGCAGGTCGCGGGCGGCGGGCTGGCGCAATGCCAAAAGCTCCAGGCACCTCTCGTCGATGGTGACCTCCAGATGGTTCACCTCGCGGTCCATGGCGACGATCCGCTCGGCCAGGGGGGTATCCCGATCCACGAGCGCCTTGACCGACCCGGAGATCATCATCTCCACCTTGCCCCCCATGGCAAGGAGCATGGTGCGCAGTTCATCCAGCTCTGCGTCGAATGTTGCGCTGAAGTGTTCACGTTCCATGTATCTTTATCCTTTCCATCCCGGCAACCTGTCGGATATCCTCTGTATTCAGGGGCTGGACATGCCCCCCTCCCGCCGCAAGGACAACCTCCTAACCGAACCTGCCCGTAATATAGTCTTCGGTCTGCTTTTTCTCGGGATTGGTAAATACCTTCCGTGTTTCACCGATCTCGACCAACTCGCCAAGATAGAAGAAGGCCGTCACATCCGATACCCGCGCCGCCTGCTGCATGTTGTGAGTGACGATGACAATAGTATACTTCGATTTCAGCTCTTCGATCAACTCCTCAATCTTCAAGGTCGAGATCGGATCGAGCGCCGATGCCGGCTCGTCCATCAGGATCACTTCCGGCTTGACGGCGATGGTCCTGGCGATGCAGAGACGCTGCTGCTGGCCGCCCGACAGCTCCACTGCCCCGGTGCGCAGGCGGTCCTTGACCTCGTCCCACAGGGCAACCCGTTTCAGGCACGACTCGACGATCTCGTCGGCGTCCCCCTTTTTTAGGACGCCGTTCAGCTTGTAGCCGGCAACCACGTTGTCGTAGACGGACATGGCCGGAAAGGGGTTGGGTTTCTGGAAGACCATGCCGACCCGGCGGCGGATTGTGACCGGGTCCACACTGCGGTCGTAGATGTCGGTGTCGTCCAGCATGATGGCGCCGGTTACCCGCGCGGAAGGCGTCAGGTCGTGCATCCGGTTGATGCTGCGCAAAACGGTGGATTTGCCGCAGCCGGACGGGCCGATGATGGCGGTCACGCTGTTTTCGGCGACCTCCATGGTTGCGTTTTTGACGGCGTGGTTATCACCGAAGTGGATATTAAGGTTACGTATGGATAGTTTGCACTTCATGAAAGTCCCTCTCAGAAATGTTTAGTTCTGCCGAGCCAGCGTGCGGCCAGGCTCAGGCCGAACATCAGCACCACCAGTACGAGGGCGCCGGCCCAGGCCAGGCGGTGCCAATCCTCGTACGGTGAAATGGCGAAATTGAAGATCTGCAGCGGCAGGGCAGCCATGGGTTCGGTAAGTTTTCTGCTCCAGAACTGGTTGCCGAGCGCCGTAAAGAGGAGTGGCGCCGTTTCCCCTGCCACACGGGCGATAGCCAATAGGACGCCGGTGATGATGCCGGTCAGGGCGCTACGCAGGGTAACCTTGATGCTGGTGCGCCAGAGCGGCACCCCCAGGGCCAGCGACGCCTCGCGCAGCGTTGCCGGCACCATCTTGAGCTGTTCCTCGGTAGTGCGCAGCACGATGGGCACCATGATCAGCGAAAGCGCGAAAGAACCGGCCAGGGCTGAAAATCCCTTCAGCGGCACGACCAGCAGGCTATAGGCCACCATCCCGGTAATGATCGATGGGATGCCGGATAGGATGTCGGCGCAGAAGCGGATCGCGCTGGAGAGCCTGCCGGTGCCGTATTCCGTCAGGTAGACGGCGCCGAAAATGCCGACCGGAAGACCCGCGAGCGACGCCATGCCGATCATGATTGCGGAGCCGGCGATGCCGTTGGCCATGCCTCCACCCGCCTCACCCGGCGGCTGCGGGATGTTGGTAAAAAAACCGAGGTTAATGGAGCTGATGCCCATCTTGATGATGTGGTAAAAGATGATGACCAACGGCAAAAGCACAAGGATCGTCGCCGCCCCCATCAATAAGGTGGCCGTAAGGTTGGATGCCCGTCGAACGGTGATCGAGCGCAGGGTCATGCCACGCCTCCCTTCCATTTGCGGGTGACGCTCCAGAGGAGCATGCGGGCCATGAAGTTGATGATCAGCGTTACGACCAAAAGGATCAGGCCGATCTCCATCAGCGCCGAGGCATGCAGCTTGGTGGTGGTTTCAGCGAATTCGTTGGCAATGACGCTGGGCATGGTGTAGGCCGGCGACAGCAGCGAGAGTGAGATCTGGGGCGTGTTGCCGATCACCATGGTGACCGCCATGGTTTCGCCGATGGCCCGGCCGAGACCGAGGATCACCGCTCCCAGGATGCCGGAACGGCCGTAGGGAAGCACGGCGATGCGGATCATCTCCCAACGGGTCGCCCCAAGGGCGATGGCCGCCTCCTTCTGACTGGACGGCACCGCCATGAGAACCTCCTTGGTGATCGATGTTATGATCGGGACGATCATGATCATCAGGATACATACGGCGGCCAGCATGCTGACGCCATAGGGCGCTCCCCGGAAGAAGGGGAGGAAACCGAAGTGCTCGATCATAAAAGGCTCCACGGTGCTTTGCAGCCAGGGGGTCATGACCAGAATCCCCCACAGTCCGTAGATAACGCTCGGGATTGCGGCCAGGAGTTCAACAAGGGAGGCTGTTACGGCGCCCACCTTGTGGGGGGCCAGTTCGGTAATGAAGAGTGCGGTGCCGACACTGAGCGGGGTGGCCAGCAGGATGGCCAGGATAGATGAGACCACTGATCCGTACAGATAGGGTAAGGCAGCAAAGCTTCCATGCACCGCGTCCCAGTCGCTTCCTGTTATGAACCCCCACCCGAATTTGCGCAGCGACGGCAGGCTTTCCGACACCATCTCAACCGTCATGACCAGCAGGATGATGAGGATGCTGAGCGCGAAGAGGAGGGTGATGGCGCGAAATATGCGGTCACCGTATTTCTTCGTGGTCGTGGTATTCACATGCTCCTCCAATGCTACGCTCTCTCATTTTCATGCATATTTAAAAATACCAACAGAGCATTACATCCCTGTTACATAAAAGAACCTATCCGGCAACTTTTTCACATCTGTGACAATATTATACAGCAGCTTAAGTGCTTGGAAACAAGCTGAATGCACTGAGAAGCATTTGGATCTATCCCGCCATTTCCAACAAACACCGGTGA
The DNA here is from genome assembly GCA_003151775.1 of Geobacter sp. Classification (GTDB taxonomy): domain Bacteria; phylum Desulfobacterota; class Desulfuromonadia; order Geobacterales; family Pseudopelobacteraceae; genus Oryzomonas. The sequence goes on from PLYK01000025.1 coordinate 26,444, forward strand.
AAGGGGTTGATCCATATAAGTGTGTTTCGGACAGGGCGCTGAAAAAAAGCGCGGCCCGTAGCGTGAGCTGGGCCGCGCGGTGAATTGTGGTATAGAGTGGTTATTTGATAGTATCGATAGTTTTATCCACCATCGCGGCAACGTTTGCCGGGAGGGGGGCATAAAGCAGCGGGGCGGCCATTTTCTGCCCCTTGTGCAGTTCCCATTTGAGGAACTCCACCAGCTTCTTGCCTTTGACGGCATCTTTCTGCTGTTGATACACCAGAAGATAGGTGAATCCGGCGATCGGGTAGGCATCCTTGCCCGGCTGGTTCACGAGGCCGATACGGTAGTCGGCAGGAATATGTTTGGCCGCGCCGGCAGCGGCAGCGGTCGTTGTGGCGATCGTCGGTTCGATGAATTGGCCGGCCTGATTTTGAATGAAGGCGACCGGGAGTTTGTTCTCGAAGGCATAAGCCAGTTCCACGTAGCCTACGGAGTATTTCGTGTTCTTGATCTGGCCGGCGACCCCCTCATTACCTTTACCGCCCAGACCGACTGGCCACTTGACGGAGGTGTCGGTGCCGATCTGGCTTTTCCACACCGGACTGACGCTGCAGAGGTAGGAGGTGAAGATGGCGGTCGTGCCGCTGCCGTCTGAGCGATGCACGACAATGATCGGCTCGCTGGGAAGCTTCACGCCGGGGTTGTCGTTGACGATACGTTTGTCGTTCCACATGGTGATCTTGCCGAGGAAGATGTCGGTCACGTCGGCGGCCTTGAGCTTGAGCCCCTTAGGGATACCGGGAAGGTTGTAGGTGATGACCACTGCGCCCATCACGGTCGGGATGTGAAGCAGCTTTCCGGGTGCGGCGGCGAGTTCGGCATCGGAGAGTGGTTTATCGCTGGCGCCGAAGTCTACGGTGCCGGCGGTGATCTGCTTGATGCCGCCTCCGCTGCCGATGGACTGGTAGTTGAATTTCACCGAAGTGTCGATCTTGGCGTACTCGCTGAACCATTTGGAATAGAGCGGGTAGGGGAAGGTGGCGCCGGCGCCGTTGATCAGTGTTTCCGCGGCAGCCTGACCCGCGACGCAGACCGTTGCCAGCAGGGCGAGCGTCAGAAAACTTTTGCGGATGGTTGAAAACATCGTAATCCTCCTTATTTTTCAGGTTTGTTGCGTAGTGAGGAACAGTACAGAAAAATTATTACAGTTATGTTACAAACGGGATAAATGTCCGTGACGGGCACGTGCAGAGTGTCCTGTGCGGTTATTCCAATTCCAAATCAAAGCGGCATCTTCGTTGGCTCGTCTTCGGCTCCTCAACGTACTAACTGTATGCCTTCGTCGCCTCGATCCTCGCCGCCTTGATGTCATCTTTGATTTGAAACCGGAATTAGTTCACCGCACATGACACTTTTAGGCAATCGGAAGCGTGAACGAGAATATGGACCCCTTGCCGTGTTCATTGTTCTTCAAGGAGATTTCACCGCCATGCAACTGGACGATATGCTTGGCGATGGCCAGCCCCAGGCCGGTGCCCCCCTGGCCGCGGCTACGCGCTTCATCGACCCGGTAGAAACGCTCGAAGATGCGGGGGATATCCTTGAAAGGGATGCCGATGCCGGTATCGGCAACGGAAATCTTCAGGAAACGGGCGTCATAATCCTCGCGAACCAAGAGGGTCACCATGCCTTGGGAAGGGGTGTATTTGATGGCATTGTCCAGCAGATTTACGATTACCTGCTCCACGCGCCCCTGGTCGGCCATCACCCGCGGCAACCCGGCCGGAATGTCGATCTGCATCCTGATGTCCTTCTTGTGGGCGTTGTCCTCCAGCAGCATGTAGGTCTTGCGCATGGTGCCGGAGATATCCAGCGGGTGGAGGTCAAGCGCCATATCCCTGGATTCCAGGGTCGATAGGGTGAGAATATCATTGATAAGGGCCGTCAGTCGTTCGGAGTGGTTGAGGATGATCTCCACAAAGCGCACGGCCCGGTCGGCATCCGATTGAAGCGCCCCGTCCAGCAGCGTCTCGGCGTACCCCTTGATGACCGATACCGGGGTGCGCAATTCGTGGGAGACATTCGCAACGAAATCGCGGCGGATATTTTCGACCTGTTTCATATCGCTGATGTCGTGAAACACCGCTACGACCCCGCTTTTCCTGCCATCGACGGTAAGCGGCGCCCAGTGGGTGAGCAGGGTAATCTCCCCCGGCTGGATGGTGATCTCGCGGATGAGTTCATCGCCCTCGGCGGCCTCCAGCGCGGTAAAGGCCTCCAGGAGATCGGGATGGCGCGAGATTTCGATCAGCTTGCGCCCCTCCACATCGCCCGAGAGGGAGAAAAGCTTGCGGAACACCGGATTCACCAGGGATATAACCCCCTCCGGCGAAGTGACCATCACCCCTTCGCCCATGCCGCGCAGGATCGTGTCCAGTTGCTGCTTTTCCGAGGAGAGCCGCTGCATCTGCCGCTCTACCCGCTCACTCATGTCGTTGAGCACGCGGGCCAGTTCGCCGAACTCGTCATGGGCGGACACCGGTATCCTGACCGGCGATTCGCCGCGCCCGATTCGGGCGGCTGCCGTTGCCATGTCCCGCAGGGGACGGGACGTCAGATTGGAGAGGAAATAGCTCAGGACCAGGGCGGCCAGGATGGTCAGCAGTGTGGCGACGCCCACCACGCGATGCAAGGCATTGCTGGAATTGGTGAGGTAGGACAACGGCATGGCCAGGCGGACAAAGCCTTCGGTCCTGCCGTTCCCATAGGTCTTGGCCACATAGAGCATCTCGGTTTTGAGCGTCTCGGAATAGCGCATGGCGATTCCGGTTCCCGAGGCGAGCGCAGCCTGAACCTCGGGGCGGTCCAGGTGATTTTGAAGTTCGCCGAGCTTGGCGCCGTTGACCTCCGAATCGCCGACCACCCGCCCGTCAGGGGCGATCAGCGTCAGCCGCTCCTTGATGGCGGAACCGACCGTCTCGGCCAGTTTTTGGGGAGGCTGCTTCATATGGTCGTACATCACCAGCAGACGGGCCAGTTTGGCTTGGCTGAGCAGGTTCGCCCGGCTCTCCTCCAGCAGGTTCGTCTCCAGGACATGGTCCATGTACAGGTAAAAACTGCCCGCAATCGCAACGATCAAAAGCAGATACGACAACATCAATTTGAGGCGGAATCCCATCATCACTCCTCTATCTTGTAGCCAAAGCTGCGCACGGTCTTGATCAGATCGCCCGGCTTGCCCAACTTGCCGCGCAAGCGCGTGATATGCGTATCAACGGTTCTGGTATCCCCCACATTATTGTAGCTCCATACGTTCTGCAGCAAGAGTTCCCTGCTCAACACCCGGCCGGGGCGCTCCGCAAGGTACAGCAAAAGCTTGTATTCAGTACTGGTCAACTCCACCTCGCTCCCTGCGCTCAACACGCGGTGGCGCTCGGTTTCTATGGAAATATCCCCGATTGAGATGAGTCCCTCGACCAACGACGGCGACTGGCTGTCGCAACGCCTCAGGATTGCCCGTATGCGCAGCAGCAACTCCCGCATGGAGAACGGCTTGACCAGGTAGTCGTCAGCCCCCACCTCGAAACCGACAACCCGGTCGATCTCCTCCCCCTTGGCGGTCAGCATCAACACCGGAATCTGGCTGGTACGACCGTCCTTGCGGAGTTCCTTGCACACATCCGTCCCCATCATGCCCGGCAGCATCAGGTCGAGCACGACCAGGTCCGGCGCGTCACGCCGCGCCATCTCAAGGCCGTCGAGACCATCATACGACCACTGCATCTTGAACCCTTCCTTCTCCAGGTTGAAAACGAGCAACTCGACCAGGTCTTTTTCATCCTCGATAATCAGGATTTTCTTCATTGGGGCCTCCCTGAGGCGCATAACATAAAATTTCTTATATTTATACCAATTTTTGCTTTCTTGTAACATAGCATTATTGCAATCGTGTTACAAAAGCCCAACATGTTTGTGTGGGTTGTGGCTTTATTAGGGACTCGGAATTAACTGATATACCAAGTTTTACGCTCAGATTTAGGTCGGATTTGTCGTTCCTGATTGAGCAAANNCGGCAAATATGGCCTGAAGATGAGATGTAAAACGGTATATTGGTTAGTTCCGAGTCCCTTACCCCTCTTTTGCCTGGAAACGACGTGCCGGCCGAATCCCGGCCAAGAGAACGGCATATTTTTATTCTTCCTAAATACTCCATGGCTACTAAAGTTTTGACTTGCATTTTTCAAAGCATTTGTGTAAATAATGATATGTATATTAAAGATGTTGCAAACATCGCAGTTAAGCGAATCCTAACGTTACGGCATCCACCAGTCAAAGGCAGATTGGTGGTATTTTAATATGACTAAAAAGGCGCCCGCGTGAAAAAGAAGAAGATGCTACTTTCGTCCGAGACCATGGACGTGAGTTTCGTGCGCAAGGTGGAGGCATTGTCCGGCACGTCGGTGCGGCGCTGTTTCCAGTGCGGCAAATGTTCGGCCGGCTGCCCCATGGCCACCTTCATGGAACACCCCCCCAACCGGGTGGTGCGTCTGCTGCAACTGGGCCAATGGCAACGCATCCTGGCCGGTCGCTCCATCTGGTACTGCGCCTCGTGCGAGACCTGTTCCACCCGCTGTCCCAACAAGGTGCACCTGTCCTCGATCATGGACGCCCTGCGCAAGCTCTCCTGGGATGACGAAGGACCGTCCAAGGAGAGTTACGTGCAGTTGGCCAACAAGCTCTTTCTGCAGAACATCCGCACCTATGGCCGCCAGTACGAGTTGCGCCTGGCCGCTGTCTTTAACGTCAAATCAGGCCAGTTTCTCAAAGACCTGATGCTCGGCCCCAAGCTGATCACCAAGGGGAAGCTGAAGATGTTCCATAAGAAGAACAAGAACATGACCGAGATCGAAAAGATCTTCAGCCGCATCGACGAGATGCGTAAGAACGGGGAGGCGCTGTGACCCCCAGGAATATCCTACGGTACGCCTATTACCCCGGCTGCTCCCTCCATGCCTCGGCCGGCGAATACGACCTTTCCACCCGCGAGCTGTTCAAGAAGCTCAACATCGGCCTGACGGAGGTGCCGGACTGGTTCTGCTGCGGCGCCACCCCGGCCCACAACGTGGACGAACTGCTCTCCCTCTCCCTGTGCGCCAAGAACCTTGAGCTGGCGGCACGGGTGGGGGGCGATTTGGCGGTCGCCTGCGCCGCCTGTTTCTCGCGGCTCAAGACCACCCAGCATGTCCTCTCTGAAAGCGACGTCAAGCGCCAACAGGTGGAAAAGGCCATCGACGCCCCGGTGCCCCTGAACGGCAACGTCAAGCACCTGCTGGACATCCTGGCCCGCGACCTGGGGCTGGAGCGCCTGGGACAGGCCGTCACGAAACCGCTCTTTGGCCTGAAGGTGGCCTGTTACTACGGCTGCCTCCTGACCCGGCCGCCAGAGGTGCCGAACCTGGACTGCGTCGAGGCCCCCACCATCATGGAGGACGTTCTGAGAGCGATCGGCGCCGAAACCGTGGCCTGGAGCCACCGCCTGGAGTGCTGCGGCGCCAACTTCACCCTCTCGCGGCCCGGCGTGGTGCTCCAGCTTTCCCACGCCATCCTGGATTCGGCCAAGGCGGCCGGCGCCGACTGCATCATGGTGGCCTGCCCCCTGTGCCACGGCAACCTGGACATCCGCCAGAAGGAGATCGAAGGGGTCTACAGCACCCACTACGCCATGCCGGTCTTCTACATCACCCAACTGGTGGGCCTGGCTGCCGGCCTGAAAGCGGACAAACTCGGCCTGGACGCCCTGATCGTCAACCCCATGCCGCTGTTGAAAGAGAAAGGGTTACTGTAGCATGTCAAGAATAGGCGTATTCATCTGCCATTGCGGTGAAAACATCTCCCGGACGGTCGATGTGGAGCGGGTTGCGGCCGAGGTCGGCAAACTGCCCGGCGTGGCCTTTGCCACCGATTACAAATACATGTGTTCCGACCCCGGCCAGGGGCTTTTGAAAAAAGCCATCCGGGAAGAGCGGCTCTCCCACGTGGTCGTGGCGGCCTGCTCGCCCCGCATGCACGAGAAGACCTTCCGCAAGGCGGTGGAATCTGCCGGGCTGAACCCCTTCCTGTGCGAGATGGCCAACATCCGCGAGCACTGTTCCTGGGTCCACCAGGACCGGAAAGAGGCCACGGTCAAGGCCATCGAGCTCGTTGGCATGATGGTGGAGCGGGTCAAGAAGAACCGCGTGCTCCCCACCATCACCGTGCCGGTCACCAAGAGAGCCCTGGTCATCGGCGGCGGCATCGCCGGGATTCAGGCAGCATTGGATATTGCCGATGCCGGATATGAAGTAATCCTGGTCGAGCGCGAGCCCTCTATCGGCGGCCACATGGCCCAGCTCTCCGAGACCTTCCCGACCCTGGACTGCTCCCAGTGCATCATGACCCCCAAGATGGTGGACGTGGCCAACCATCCCAGGATCAGGCTCTACACCTACGCCGAGATCGAACGCGTGGAGGGGTACATCGGCAACTTCCAGGTCACGGTCCGCAGGAAGGCCCGTTCGGTGATCGAGGAGAAGTGCACCGGCTGCGGGGTCTGCATGGAGAAATGCCCGGTCAAAAAGATCCCCAACAAGTTCGACCAAAACCTGGGCATGCGCCCGGCCATCTACGTCCCCTTTCCCCAAGCGGTGCCCAACACGCCGGTCATCGACCGGGAGAACTGCATCAAGTTCAAGACCGGCAAATGCGGGGTCTGCCGGAAGGTGTGCGGCCCGGGCGCCGTTGACTACGAGCAGGAAGACCGGCTGATCGTCGAACCGGTCGGCGCCATCGTGGTCGCCACCGGCTTTGACCTCTACTCCATCGAGGAGAAGCCCAAGGGCTCCCCCATCAAGGGGTACGGGGAATTTGGTCACGGCAGGATCCCGGACGTGATCGACGGCATGACCTTCGAGCGCCTGGCTTCGGCTTCCGGCCCCACCGGCGGCAAGATCCTGCGCCCCTCCGACGGCAGGGAACCGAAGCAGATCGTCTTCATCCAGTGCGTCGGCTCCCGGGCCCGGGAAAAGGGGATCTCCTACTGTTCGAAGATCTGCTGCATGTACACCGCCAAGCACACCATGCTCTACCACCACAAGGTGCATGACGGCCAGGCCTACGTCTTTTTCATGGACGCCCGCACGCCGGGCAAGAACTACGACGAATTCTGGCGCCGTTCCATCGAGGAGGAAGAGGCGGTCTACATCAGGGGCATGGTCTCGCGCCTCTACCAGAAGGGGGACAAGATCGTGGTCATGGGGAGCGACATCGCCGTGGGCGTGCAGGTCGAGATCGAGGCCGACATGGTGGTTCTGGCCACGGCCGTGCAGCCCCAAAAGGGCGCCGACGCCCTGGCCCAGAAGCTGGGCATCTCCTACGACAAGTACAACTTCTACTCCGAGGCCCACGCCAAGCTGCGCCCGGTGGAGTGCGCCACGGCCGGCATCTACCTGGCCGGCGCCTGCCAGGGGCCCAAGGATATCCCCGACACCGTCAGCCAGGCCTCTGCCGCCGCGGCCAAGGTCATAATCCTCTTTGCCAGGGACCAACTGGAGCGGGAACCGATCGTGGCCAGGGTCAGGGAAGCCGGCTGCGTTGGCTGTTTCTACTGCAAAAAGGTCTGCCCCTACGGCGCAGTGGAGGAGAAGGAGATCCGCGACCGCCAGGGCAACCTGGTCAAAGTGGTGGCCTACGTCAACCCCGGCGTCTGCGGCGGCTGCGGCACCTGCCAGGCCACCTGCCCGTCCAAGAGTGTCGAACTGGATGGGTATACCGACGAACAGATCGTGGCCATGATCGAGGCATTATAATAAACAAGATCAAAGACAATGGAACGCGGATCAAATCTGATTTTAGCGGATTAACGCGGATTTAATTCAATAAATAATTTAAAATCCGCGTACATCCGCGTCATCCGCGTCCCATAGAGAAGGTTTTCATGCACCCTGAAAAGACAAAACACGCCTTCGAACCGAAGATCATCGCCTTTGTCTGCACCTGGTGCACCTATGCCGGGGCCGACCTGGCCGGCACCAGCCGCATGCAATACCCGGCCAACGTGCGGGTGCTCAAGTTCCCCTGCACCGGGCGCATCGATCCGGTCTTCATCCTCAAGGCCTTCCAGCAGGGGGCCGACGGCGTCCTGGTGTCCGGCTGCCACCCCGGCGACTGCCACTACATCGCCGGCAACTTCCACGCCCGCCGCAGATTTGCCGCCTTCAGGAAGCTCCTGGAGTTCGTGGGGGTCGATCTGGGCCGCCTGCAATTCTCCTGGGTCTCGGCCGCCGAGGGGGGCAAATGGGTCGAGATGGTCACCGGCCTGACCGAGCGGGTAAGACTCATGGGGCCGATGCAGGAGTTCAAAGAACTGGCCCTGGAGGAGCAGTGGTCCGGGGCTATCAATACACCGGAGTTGCAGGAAGCGTATAACTCAATCTAACGGCTTTACTCAACAATAAGGTGTTGAATCTATGCATGATAACCCCATCGACACATCCATCTATGCCGCCGTCACCGAAGCCATACAGGGCGAAGCGCGCCGAATTCTGTCGGAAGGCCATGTCGCCGCCGTGGTCGGCTACGCCGCGGCCCGCCGCAAAGGCTCGGCACAGCCGGTCGTCGTTACTCGGGCCGACGATGCCGGCAAGTTGATCTTCTCGGCCGCCTGCGTCAACAACCTGGCCGTCTACCTGACCAAGGCCAGGAAAGAGATTCCGAAAAGCGGAAAGATCGGCATCGTGGTCAAGGGATGCGACCTGAAAGCCCTGGTGGGGCTCATGGGGGAATCGCAACTCAAACGGGAGGAGTTGTACCTGATCGGTGTTCCCTGCGCCGGGGTGCTGGCGTCGACCATCCAGCCCGATACAGCGCTCACCGCCGGCACTATCGCCCCCAAGTGCCGCGAATGCGACGCCCATCTGCCGACAGGGTGCGACTTCGTGCCAGCCCGGCAGCCGGTCACCCCTGAGTTGGAGAAACATTACAGCGCCGAAATCGCCCGCCTGGAGGCCATGACCCCGGCTGAACGCTGGGCCTACTGGAAAGGGCAGTTCAAGAAATGCATCAAGTGCTACGCCTGCCGCCAGGTCTGCCCGTTCTGCTTCTGCGAGCAGTGCCTGTGCGACCGCAACAAGCCCCAGATGGTGGAGACCACCCCACGTCCTGCCGGCAACTTCGCCTGGCACATCGTCCGGGCCATGCACCTGGCCGGAAGGTGCGCCGGCTGCGCCGAGTGCGAACGGGTCTGCCCCATGGATATCCCGCTCAACCTCTTAAACCGCAAGATGGCCAAGGAGTTGAAGGAGTTGTACGACTACGAAGCCGGGTTCGAGGTGCGGGAAAAGGGGCCCCTGGCGACGTATGACGAGAAGGATGACCAGAGTTTTATAAAATAACAGCTGATTTACCACGGAGGACACGGAAGGAAAAGCAAGGAAAACAAAAATGATGTGGTCTTTCCTCGTCTTTCCCTCCGTGTCCTCCGTGGTGAAAAAAGGTTTTACATGCAACTGTACATCTCGGAAAAAAACTTGAAGGCGCTCCTTGATCGTTTGATCGCCGACGGCATGCGTGTCGTGGCACCGCGCATGGACGCCGGCACGCCGCTGTACGGGCCGCTTACGGACTCCGCCGGGATCGTGCTCGACCAACTGCCCCGACGCTCGGCCAAGGAGGCATTTTTCCCGCTCTGCGAGGACATCATGTCCTACGAAAAACAAGGGCGGAAGGTAAGCCTCACGGACATCGACCCGGCCGGATTTCCGGAAACGGTGCTGGTGGGGGTGCGCCCCTGCGACGCCGCCGCGATCCCGGTATTGGATGCCGTGTTCTCCTGGGATTACAAGGACGAGTTCTTCCTGGAGCGCCGCAGAAAGACCACCATCGTCGGCCTGGCCTGCACAAAGGCCGACGACGCCTGTTTCTGCACCGCCGTTGGGCTCTCTCCGGCCAACCCCAAGGGGAGCGACCTGTTCCTGACCCCCCTGGAGGGTGGCGGCTATGCCTGCGAAACCTTCACCGAAAAAGGGGAGGCGCTGGTCAACGCCAACCGGGAGCTGTTCGCCGAGCCGAACGGCTCAACAGCGCTCCCCCTGGCAGAGCCCCAAACGGAGAGGTTCGACCTGAAAAAGGTCAAGGCCTGGTTGGACGGGCACTTCGAAGACCCGGCCTGGGACAGCATCGCCGTGCGCTGCGTGGGCTGCGGGGCCTGCGCCTTTCTCTGCCCGGCCTGCCACTGCTTCGACATCGTGGACGAGGGGACCGAGAAGGCGGGCAAGCGCCGCAAAAACTGGGACGCCTGCGGCTTCTGGAAGTTCACCCACCACGCCTCGGGCCATAACCCGCGCGACCTCCAGCCCAAGCGCTACCGCAACCGGATCATGCACAAGTTCAAGTACTACGACGACAAGTTCGGCCAGACGCTGTGCAGCGGCTGCGGCAGATGCATCCGGTTCTGCCCGGTGGGGATCGACATCGCTGCGATTGTTTCGGAGATAAGCAAAAAATAAATTTAACAGTTTCAGATTTTCTCTGTGTCTCTGTGGCAAAATGATTTTCCAGGAGGGGTTTCGAATGGAACGATTCATCAATATCCAGCACGTCATCGCCGCCCAGATGACCACCCCCGAAGACAACCCGCTGGTGTCGGACACCACCCGCATGATGGATGTGTGGTTCGGCGGCGAGGTGGTCAGGAAACAGCTCTTCAAGAAGGTGTCCAAGGTGGAGCAGGAGGCGTTCGTGGCGACGCTCCGTGAGCGGGGCTTCGTTCAATCCGGCAATCTGCTGGTCGATCCGTCGGCGATCCTGTTCGCCGAGATGGAACACCAGATGGTGGGGGGCGTCATCACCATCGGCTTCGGCGACAACAACCGGCCTGTGGAGTTGAAGGTCAAGGGGCAGGCCTTTACGGAGCTGGCGGCAAAACTACAAAATTCATAATCTTAAACTCATTATCTGCCACGGAGCCACAGAGACACGGAATCCCCTCATCCGCCCCTTCGGGCCACCTTCTCCCATAGGGAGAAGGGATAATAATCAATCCCTCTCCTTCCGGGAGAGGGTGGCCGAAGGCCGGGTGAGGGGATAAGTCAGGGTGTTATTCCAAGTTGCATTCAAGTTGNNCCGGCGAGTCCACCTTCTGCATCGCTTCTTCGCCGACCCGCAAAGGCTCCATCGAGTGCTGCTTTCGCGCCGTCGGCCGGGTGACCGAAGCCCTGCGACGCCTGGAGCCGGGGGATACCATTGGGGTACGCGGCCCCTACGGCAACTCCTTCCCCATCGAGGAGTTCTTCGGCAGGAACCTGGTCTTCGTGGCCGGCGGCATCGCCTTGCCGCCGCTGCGTACGTTGATCTGGAACTGTCTCGACTGGCGCGACCGGTTCAAGGAGATCACCATCGTCTATGGGGCACGGACGGAAGCCGACCTGGTCTACAAGCGGGAGTTGCAGGAGTGGCGGGAGCGCGGCGACGTGCGGCTGGTGAAGACGGTCGATCCGGGGGGCAACGGGCCGGAATGGGACGGCAAGGTCGGTTTCGTGCCGACCGTGCTGGAGGAGGCTGCACCTGCTGCCGAGAACACCATCGCCCTGGTCTGCGGGCCGCCGGTCATGATCAAGTTCACCCTGCCGGTGCTGGAGAAGCTCGGCTTTTCGGACGAGCAGGTCTACACCACCCTGGAGAACCGCATGAAGTGCGGCCTGGGCAAATGCGGCCGCTGCAACGTGGGCAATGTCTATGTCTGCAAGGACGGCCCGGTGTTTACCGCGGCCCAGGTCAAGGCCATGCCTGCGGAGTTTTGAGTTCCATCGGAGAGTTGAGCCCGTTACGTTCTTGGGCTGAAAGCCGAAAATTCCTTTTTCGCCTGCACATAGTGTCATGCAATCAGAGAATGCGCCTTCCGCAACCGTTGATCTACGACTCTGATAATCTTTTCGACGATGATCGGACGCTGGTAAGCTTCCCGGAAGGATTCCGCCAGCGACCCGGTTGCCTCCTCAACCTTGCGGCAGAGCTCCAGCAGTTGCGCTCTGACTGTCCGCAGTTCGATCCCCGCTTCCGCTGCAAAGCACCGTCCTGGGTCAACTCCCCAACCAGACGGCTCTCCCAATAGACGTTCAGGGTTCTTGGCATTTACCGCTCCTTGAACGGATCAGCGGAACGAGGGAAGATGTAAACCTCCAGACCCATTTTCCGCAGCACTTGCAGCGTCTTTCCCAACTCCGCGGTCTCTTTGCCGTTTTCCAACTGGGAAAGAAATTTCGTCCCCACGCCGGCCATACCTGCGGCTATTTCCTGAAGAACACCGGTCTCCTTGCGCTTGTGCCGGATGATCCTGCCCAACTCTTCTGGGGTGGTTATCTTTCCGTAGGCGGTGTCCTGATTCATACCTTCTCGCTGGCGTCCCATGGTCTACCTCATTGAGTTTTCCGTACGGACGCATTATGCCATTTCAAAAGAGCACGTCAATCAATATTTTCCGTACGGACAAATTATCTCAATATATCGAATGCAGTTGAAGATTATATCCGTTCGGATATTTTATGCCTTGATCCATCTTCTTTTTTGATACGATCATGCGGCATTCGGCAAACCAATGATGGACAGGGAGGCAAAAAAGCTTCTGGAGGAAAGACGTGGCAGAAACGGAAGCTGGAGATGGTGAATCGGGACGACATAGACGTCATATCCCCTAATATCACTCAAAGTAGCCATAAATGTTGTGATTGATGATTTGTTTAACATGTATCGATCTGATCTTCCACGTCCCATTTAATCGCCCATTTCAACCACTTTATCTTCCCAACACCTGAAGGCAGATTCCCCTTCCATAAATTCGTTGTAACTGTCACAGCGCCACCGGCAACTGCGGAGAGTGGCCCTAATGCCGGGAATACCGCTAAACTTGTTAAAATACCGGTCAAAATTGAGGCGGTGAGTCCGTGATATTTGAATTGTGGAGGCAAGCCGACACGCTGAGCAATATCCCTAACAACATCTTTTTCAACTTGGTCAGACCTGCTGACTTTGTGCAGTTTGTATTCATGAACTTGGTTGCGTAGGTCAAGCAGGAATACAATGAAGCCATCCAAATCTGTCTTATCTGACAAAGTAACTGCTGCTTTATGCCAAGATATTGGGACATTAGGTGGAGCCGCAGATTCTAACGAAGATACTGGTAACTGGAACGCATCTCTCAATGGATGGTTCAAATAATATTGATCAGCGCCAACCAATTGACCATACTCTGGCATTCTGAGTATATTATCCAGCGCATACACTAAATGTCGCTCAGGAACATTCACTCTCTTGCTCAGTGATATGATTTCATTGCTGGATATGATATCTTCAATGTCGAAAACGTAATTGCGCTTAAGATGACCAGTCCAATTGGCCCATAACTCATCGTCCACCAAATGCGATAATAGCCATGACTTCAGCCTTGTTGGATTTAAGTGCGCCCAATCTGAGAATCGCTCAAGACAAATTACAAGATTTTCTTCTGAAACCTTCTTTGGTTCGGGTGCTACGAGAAAAGTTGGTACAATAAGATTCGTATCTCGACTTTGAATGAGCTGAATAATTGGAATGCCTTGGGTTGGATCACAATTGTCTTTATCTGGCGTGGGGACTGTGAATCTAAAGAAGTCTGAATAAACAAAAAGGTTAGTGAAATGGCCAAGAAGATTCTGCGCCCATGGATCAATATGCCTCTTTAGAAACAAGGTATTAATTGCCCACAAAGTATTTGTATCGACAAGAGGTTTATTCATATTTATTTATAAGTGACAACATATCGTTCCTGAACATTATAAATAAAACAATTTGTAACAACTTACGCGCATAAATTAAATATTCAATTGATTTGGTTATTACTATTTTCTGATTTTAATGGGCTTAAAATCCATTCATACAAATGTAAAATAACTAGAAACATAGTTATAAACATGTGAAATCCTATTATCCCACCCATAATTGGCTTTCTCAAGTCATGGATTTTAATTTTATCATAAGGGATTATCATGCCTCTTGGATCTTTAATCGGATATGTTGCATTAGTGATCCAACTATCAATAGTTTGTCTCATGTCATACATAAAACAAAAAGAAGTTTGACTTCCGCACATTACATAAAGATAAGCAACCCAAAATAGCAGAATAACTAAAGCTACGCCATCAATATAAAGTAACTGCTTGCAACATATCTTGAGTTTGATGGCAGCTTCATCTGATGGGTCACAAGGCGCTGCACGATATATTAGAATATCCATCAACACTATAATGAGTAGATAGATAATAGTAAAAGTTATGTGAACTACATACTTAGGCATTGTTATCAATGAGGCTACAGAGACAAGTATTAATATACCAAAGGTCCATTGGCTTAAGTTAGTATAATCTTCTTTGAGTGATTTAAACAAACCTGCTTTTACAAAATAGTATGTTACAGCAATTTGCGCAGATAGCGAAGATAGAATTCCAAAAGTAAAAAACATATTCCATTGATAATCAATAAATTGTTTAAAAAATTCCACGTTAATAGCATACATAGCTGGACCTAATATCAATATGATGACAATTGGAGCAATTAAGCCACATATAATTGAGTTGCGAAATATTTTTCCCTCATTTGTCATTGTATCACCTCATTCATTGCTGACATTTATTGCATAACAATTGGATATATACGGAATTCAATTACCATATTTAATTATATCTAAGCGCCAACGTGCTCTATGTCGATTTAGTATTGTGAAAAAATTGATTTTGATAAAGACGAACAATAATTGGTGATGCCGAACCTAATTACAGGATCTTTATCTGGAAATAATTTAATATTTATTGGTAAAGATCTCGGGATTTGCAGACAGCACATCATTTTTGGCTTAAGACTAAGCAGTAGCGTTGGATATAAAAGGACGCCCTCGACATGAAGTACAAAAACAATTCTCTCACCAGAGTAAGACTTTATCTGTTCGTTCCAAGTGTCGATGTGCATCTTGACTAGATTATCAAAATCTTCAGGTGAATTGCTTATCCAATCACGAATTGTCGCATTGGGATCACCTTCATTTTCGATTTTAACCAACTCCTTGAAGTGTTTTTTCGACATGTAAGATAATTTACCCTCACATATGCGCTTGTCAAAAACAAGAGATATTGGTTTTCCAACACCAGCGACTTCAGAGATGATACGAGCTGTTTCTCGAGGGGTAGCAAAATCTTCTGTAACTATGACGTCAGGCATCATAGTTCTCAAGCTTATTCCAATTGCCCTCGCCCTATTCTCTCCCTCTATCGTAAGTAATTTTCTGAAAGCATTATTATTCAATTCTTCACGGAGATTCCCAACCATGTAGTCAAACTCAAGCCCTTCAGGCCGATATGCCTGCTCATGCATAACGAGAAAAACCTCGGTTGGTTTCTCAGGATATTTAATTATTGGCTTGAAACTTCGACCGCTCACAATACAGATTCTTTTATGGTGTTAAATCTTCTTATGGGACAGAAATCTTGGCCGCACATCGAGCAATATTGTTTCTTGGCACTGGGGTCAAGACATCCCTTATCATTAAACTCATGCTCTAAGGCAAGAGCTTTAGGCTGATTTCTAGCGCAATCACCAATGTGAGCTGCCATTCTTGCAGCAATGACACCTTCTTTGACATCATGGACAGTAGGCATTCGGTGATGTTCGGCAGACGTCACATAACAAAGCCACGATGCGCCGTGGCGAACGGCTTCAGTTGCTCCTATAGCAGAGACGATATGATCCCTTCCAGAAAAACAATCGGTCGGAACAAAGCCTAGAACAAAAAAAGGCCTCTTATTGCAAAGTGACTGTTGTGTTTTCACCATCTCAGCGATCATTCCGTAAGGTACATGTCCAGGCCCCTCAATGACGACCTGCACTCCAGCAGCAGAAGCTATTTCTGCCAACTCTGCCCCAACTTTCAGTTCAGCCAATTGAGCTGAGTCATTAAATCTAGTGCTACCGGATCGTAAAGCACTGCCAATATTTAGAACAACATCGTATTTTTTCAAAATTTTCAAAAGGTCATCAAACCTCTCAAAATACGGATTTTCATTGCCAGTCCTCAACATATACTCGGCCGTTAAATAGCCGCCTTTACTGACAATATTTCTCGGTTCCTTTCGCCAGAATTCCAAGCTTTTTTTATTCAGCCCAACATGTATAGCCATGAAGCTCGATCCATGTTCAGCCTGTCTGGCAACCACATCCAGCATTTCTTCTGCATCCAGATTGATGCTTGAATCTCCCGCACGTTCCATTCCTCGGCGCGTGGCCTCATATACCGGGACTGTGCCTACAGGAATTCCAGTTTCATCTGCCAGGGCAGAAATACAACCCGCGAAATTCATCTTGCAATCAATTCCAATGGTAGAGAGTTCCATCAAAGTATGCACACCCGCCTTCACTGCGACATGCGCCTTTTTCAGAACGTCTTTGTAGTCAGTGCATTCTGACGATGTTCCAACGTTTGCATTTACCTTTGTGGTGAGTCCTTTTCCTATGCCAACATGTTTATTACCAGACTTGGTTTTAAGAATGACAATTGATCCATTCTCAATCCCTCTTTTAACATGTCTTGGATTGACGCCCTCATCCTGTGCAATCGCTTTAATCACTGACATTGGCAAAATCTGCCTTTCGGTATTTTCACTGAATTTACTCATAGTTGTATGAATTCCCATATGATTAATTACCTTCAAGGAGGCGTCAGCATATCTTCAATTTCATAACGTATATCTAGAAATCCCCTTGACCTCTTCAATGCTTTTTCTCTTGGCCGAGCAAAATTTACATCCAATATACGTCTCACTCTTCCAGGTCTCTCAGTCATCACGCAAACCCTGTCTCCCAAGAATACGGCTTCCTCAACGTCATGCGTCACGAAAACTACAGTGTGAGGATTGTCTTCGTAAAGTCTCGACAAACTCAACTGGAGTTCCATACGAGCAAATGCATCCAATGCCCCAAATGGCTCATCCATCAATAACAAGGTTGGAGACTGCGCAAATGCTCTCCCGACAGCCACACGCTGACGCATTCCTCCAGACAATTGATGAGGAAGAAGATTTGATGCTTCATCCAAGTCGAGTTGCTTCAGTAGGTGAGAACTCACCTTTCTTCTCTCTTGCTCGGGCGCCTTTCGTATCTGAAGTCCAAGCTCAATATTTTCACGAACATTAAGCCATGGGAGTAAAGAATAATCCTGGAATACTATTCCGTATGAAAAACTGTCCTGAGAATTTATCTCAATTTCACCTATTGTTGGCGCCTGAAGACCCGCCAATAAACGCAATAATGTAGATTTCCCGCACCCAGACGGCCCAAGTACTGAAAGAAACTCGATCCCGATTTCGAGATTCAAATCTTTCAGTGCCTCGACTGAAATCTTGCTATTGTTAAATGTAACGTCTATTGAATTAAGCTTGATCATTCTCTCGTTCGGCTTTCTTAACCTGCTCACTCCAAGTAAACCAGCGGAAATAACACAATGTAAAAAACTTGTCAGTGACGATCCCAAGTAAACCGATCACAATAACAGCAACGAAAACTCGCTCAGTAAGGAGATATCTTTGTGAGCGCACAATCAAATACCCCAATCCGCTCATTGCACCAAGAATCTCAGCAAATACGAGCGTCGACCAAGCTAGCCCAAAGTTTATTCTTAAACTATCCCATATTTCGGGTAAAGCTGCGGGGATCGTAAAATGTGTTAACTGCTGCCACCTCGTAGCGCCGACACTGTGTGCAATATCGTAATATGCTTGCGGCACATATGCCACGGTATCAGCTACCATCAAAACCAACTGAAAATAGACTGCAAGGCAAATTATCACTACCTTGCCCCATTCCCCACTTCCGAACCAGAGGATCATGAGAGGAATTACTGCTGGCATTGGCACAAATCTGATGAAGGAGATTGACGGCTCCAGAAGAGCGGCAAATTTCCTACTGCGCCCCATAAGTATGCCAGAAGGAATTGCAATAAAACTGGCAAGCAAAAAACCAGTAATGATTCTAAACATGGAATAACCGAAGTCGCGCCAGAATTCACTTGTTTTTAGTAGGTTGTACCCTTCTTTCAATGTGTCTGCGGGAGGTGGGAGAAAAAACCGCTCGACACGTCCGGTGGCAGACATGAACCACCACCAGCATAATACTAGCAAAGGCAAAGATAACGCAGAGACAAGTCGATATCTTACTCCAGAAGACAGGCTTGAACGGCGCAGCTTCGATATCGACCGGAATTGACTAATTGATTTCCCTTTTGTTTGCGAATTATTCAGAGTTTCCACCTACCAAAATATTGATCGTAAATAATCTATTACTTCACACCAGCCAGTACACTACCGGTAAAAACAGTTGAAGGTTCGACAGTATTTCCATAAGATCCAGCCTTGCGCCATAAGGAGTCTTCATATTTCGAGATTTCGAAAAATTCTCCTTGACCACTTTCAGCTCCGAGCATTTTCTTTGCTTCATCTTTTCCTATAAATCTCAATCCGCCCATAATATCTTTAAATTCTGCAACAGGCAGATTGAAGCCTTTTGCCATGATTGGCAAAGATTCTTCCATGTGATTTTGCATGTAATCCATTGACTTATACCATCCACGGAAGAAACGCGTCAATTTATCAGAATCTTTTTGCACTTTATTGCTATTGGCTGCAAATATCCCAATCAGTATATCTTTTACACCTTTGCTTGAGACTAGAAGGTGCCCTTTCCCGCTCTCCGTCGCTTTAGACAACCAAGGCTCCCAAGTCACTGCGGCGTCAGCTCTACCAGCAGCGAACAATTCTCCTGCCTTGCCAGCATCATCAGTAAAAACCGGTTTTATATCTCCGATAGCAAGCCCTGCTTTATCAAGATGGTACAAGAGGAAAAGATGACTTGGCTGACCCTCCGGGAAAGCAACCGTTTTACCCTTTAGGTCTTTTATGGATTTAATACTGTTTTTAGCTATAATTCCATCGCCCCCATTCGAGATATCCGAGATGCCAACGACTTTCTGGGGAACTCCTTTGGCATTTGCGAGAATCACTGACTCAAGAGTGATGCCGATAAGATCGATCTCGCCAGATACCAGAGCAGAATTTCTCGCCTGCGTGTTCTCCTGTATTTGGATATCTACATCTACGCCTTCCTCTTTAAAGAAATCTTTTGCTTTCCCAAGATAAATTGGCCCATACCCTGGCCATGTAACTATGTTTAATTTGACAACTGGCAATTTCTCAGATTTTTTAGATACATCAGCTTTCTTTGTGCAGGATGAAAGAGGAAGCATGAAAATTATTATTACTATATATGACCATCTACACCATAACTTGTTGGCTGTTATCATTTTTTATCTCCTTTCAACGATCAGTAATTCTGCCAATAACAGTGACATTCTCAGTTAATATAGCCTTACTCAAAAACGTACCGTAACGTATAAGCTCAGGTTATAACCTCAACTTTCCACCGAACAGGCCCAAATTCAAGTGGCAAAGCTCTGAGTAGTTCGTAATAACCTTGGAGGTCATTGTCAACATCTTTGTAAATGTAAGGCGTAAGCAAATCTGGAACAGGAGCAGCGTTTGAATATCTCAAGGTAATAATCGCAAATTTATTATTTTTCTTACGCTTTTGCATAACGGCATAATCTACTTCTGCTGCCAAATATTTTTCATCTCTGAAATTGTCTGTAATGAAAAAAACTGCTGCACATGATTCTTCAAACCCACGAAATATCTCTCGCTCAAGACTCACTCCCGCAGCCATGTTCGGCTCGTCCAGCCAAGGTGAAAATCCGGCTTCCATGAGGGCATAATAATATCTATAGACCAGCGGCTTATCTACTGATTTGTGACTAAGAAAAATCTTTATTTCTTTGTCGGAGGGAATTCGATTAAATGGAACTGCCTGAAGAGAACGAGCATCCGGCGAAGCTAGATCAGCCGCGCTTCCCAATCGATGTGAGAGTTCATCTACAAAGGGACGAACAACCAATGACCGAAATAAATTTATCCAATCATCACGTTTCCTAGCACCATGAACGGAACCGAATTTAGACAAGTAACGTGGGTTAACGGCTACACTTTCCAATATCTTGAACCGAAGGACTAATTCCTCATCCGCGTCATTTGGGAAAACAAGCTTTCTTTCCTCATAATCCAATGCACTTTTCCACCATTGTTCGGTATCAACGTTGATTCTCTCAATAAGTCTGCGTAAAACACTAAAAACCATTTGGTCAGACTGGCAGAATTCAACAAAACGCTGAAGATGGTGATCAAATGCTGCAATATCTTCATGAAGCATGTCATCACGCCGACTTTTAAAAAGACGTAATGAGTTAGCAATTGCCTCTTTTGATAATTCTTGATTCATTAACAAGTCCCTTATTGCAAAACAACAGAAGTCCCACAGAAAACGCATTGATCAACAGACTTCCAGCCATCTGACACTTTGGCCTTTTTCCCACAGCATAAATACTCAACAATCATCATATCCGGGGGTTCAGGACCATGAATAGGTCTTGGCGGAAATATTGACCGAGTATGCTCAATTTTGATTGATAGAAACCCGCCTGATCGGCTTCCAATATCATCCAATCCTGAAAACAAATTATCGGTCATTGGAAGGATATATTCACGCATTACAAAACGTTGGAGA
Organism: Geobacter sp.; assembly: GCA_003151775.1. Lineage (GTDB taxonomy): Bacteria > Desulfobacterota > Desulfuromonadia > Geobacterales > Pseudopelobacteraceae > Oryzomonas. The sequence continues at coordinate 47,150 of PLYK01000025.1, forward strand.
TAATCAATCGTTTCATTAGTAAGCGTCTTACTGGCTTCAGTATTATGACTGCAATACGGGCAATGCAACTTAGGTTCTGATGATTCTTCGGTTTCGTGGTCCTGCGTACCCACCTCTAGCCCCATGCGCCGAAATTGAGGTGCAACGGCCCAAGCCAAATCAGCTTCATCAATTTGAGTTTTAAAATCTCTTCCACAAGCCGGGCAAGTTCTGCGGAGAAACTTATCACGGTCAGCACTTATTGATAAATGAAATTGAACCTTGTTGTCTGATTCAGGTTCTTGCATAACACAGATTTCCCTGTACTCCCGTATTTATTCTCCAAACAGTATAAGCATAGCCCTTGAAACGAGACATTCACCTAAACAAAATTAACACTGACGATTACCTTATTGAATTCTAGATTTTGGTCAGCGGGGCAGATGCAAGGCTCCCAAGTAACGCCACAGTACTGATACAACATGCTGCTTTCCGTGCTGTTTTTGCTACAAGTTTCATGAACGTGTTTTTTTTCATTTTTGTCACCCCATTAATGTTTTTCGTGCCTAAGGACACGTGCAATTTACCGTCAATTGTTACATTTTGTTGTGACGTTACGTCAGGAAACCTTGTCGGACCTGCTACCACCGCCTCCCCCGAAGGCCAAAACCTAGAATTCAAAGAGCTATATACTTCCTACAAATAACTTGTTTTCATTGCACTTTATTGCACTTTCCCCCTTTAAAGTCAATTATTATACTAATGGATTTATCGTACCATGTTCTACTAAACAGGACAGCAACCACTACAATGGTAACTTTTGGCTAGTGAAACAAGGTGAAACGGCCTGAATTCAATATGTTATGGATCGAATAAAGCACTTGACATCAGTTGATGCTGTTGGTAATAACCGAAACATAATTTACACTCTTTCACCGAAAGAGACTCCGCGCGGGCTTTATTGCTCCCGGTGAAACACTTCTGGATAGCCCAGAGGATGAACGCCCCGGCAGGGATGAGATTCAGGGAAAGATACGGCGCGCTTTTCGCCCCTTTCCCGGTGATCGATCAAGAGAGTGCTCAACGAACACCGCGTAGTCGGCTTGGGCAAAGACGACTTTAAACAACGACAAATGAGGTGCGTCAGAAACCGAGCAGCGCCTTTTTTATTCCGTAACGCCACAATAGAGCGCTAACTTCGTTGGTTCGTCGGAAGCTCCTCAACGTAGATTGATTCTACGCCTCGGTCGCTTCCTTCTCACCACCTTGTTATCATCTCAATTCTGACGTTCCGGACAACATACTGAAATACTCAAAGACCTGTTTCGGCCATCGTGCCTCAACGGGTTTTCTTGTATCTGCAACCCGCGACAAGCCTTATAAGCGGCGGACATTTTACCAAACCCGACCGGGGGACCAAACCTCTCCCACATAGGGATAGGAGTCCGTCTCTCTGTTCGGGAAAAACCAACATGGAGGCAGTCATGGCAAGTCTGAACAAGGTGCTCTTGATAGGGAACCTGGGCAAAGACCCGGAGGTCCGTTACACGGCATCCGGCACGGCGGTCGCAAGTTTCTCTCTTGCGACTTCGGAGAAGTTCAAAAACAAGGAAGGAGAATGGGAGGAGCGGACCGAGTGGCACAATGTCACCATCTGGGGACGCCTGGTGGAAATTGCCGGCGAATACCTGGTCAAGGGAAAGACGGTGTACCTCGAAGGCCGACTCCAGACAAGGAAATGGCAGCACAAGGACGGCAAGGATCGTTACACNNTTATTTGCCCAGCGCCTCTTCGATCCTTTTCAGGTTAAAACCTTCGATGATCCTGCCGAAGAGCATGAAGGTAGGTGTCGAAGTGACCTTGCTCTTCTTGGCGATTTCGTACTGCTCTTCCTGCAGCTTTATCCCGGCGGGCGTAATGGCAAAGGCCTGTTGGCTGTCCAGCATGCCTGACATGACATCATGGTAGGGGACCTCAAAGGGACCTCAAAGGGGACCTCAAAGGGGGGACCTCAAAGGGGACCTCAAAGGGGACGTTGTTAAGTTGTTGACTAACTTATCAGAACAGAAACAGGGTGTCAAAGCTACACAATTTACTAAATGCCCGAACATTGATTTTTTTAAAAGTCGGCTCAGCGCTCAACAATCCCTTGGGGTATTCTTTTCACAACAAAATCAACGACCACGCAGGCAGATTTCAATGCATCCTCAGCGTCTGCCAATGCAGGCTCCACGTAATCGCCCGGATACCGGAGAGAAGCGTAGCCCGGGGGGTCGCATCCCAACTCAGTTCAAACAAAAGGGGATGTCTCGACACGGAATATTCACTGACCTCACACCCAATTTTGTAGCTTCATCCCCTTGATACGTTTGAAATGTTTCGTGTTATTCGTTACCAGTGTCAGGCCATGTACCACCGAACACGCAGCAATATAAAGATCGGCATCATCAATGATCGTGCCGGCACTTTCCAGGTTCGCCTTCAACTCCCCGAACATCTCACTGATTGACTCGTCGGACTCGACGACATTCAATTGCTCAGTCAGTCTCCTGACCATGGCAAGGTTCGCTTCGACACGTTGCGATTTGTAGGCTCCGTAGTAAAGCTCACTTACATTGATAAACGACAGGGCAACATTATCCATCCCGACGGACAGGACCTTCTGCTCAATGCGGTCGTGACCCTTGAGCCAGAACACACAGGTGTCGGTATCCAGCAGGTATTTCACAGTTCAACCTTTCTGCCGCCAAAACCGCTACGATGTGCTACTATATCGGTAATGATTTCATCCGCAGAGCGGTCGTCCTGCCATGCCCCGCAGAAACCGGTGTTCGTTATGCCGACAACGGTTTGATGCTTGGTGACGCTCAAGACACCTTCCTTTAAAGACCGCAGCATTTTAAGCGCCTGAGGCAATAGCGGCGTAGGCATGGATCTGATTTCGTGCAATAAGATTTCTTCGTATTTTGTCTGTGTCTTCATACGATTACCTCCATCAATGCTCACCCCCGCTAAACCGAACCCGGCATCTCGCACCAAGGGCTGGATTCTTGTGTCACAGGGTAATTCCCTCGCGGCGGACGTTCAGAAGGAACGGGCTTTTTTCCGACATGAAGCGTTGGCTGGAGACAAATGCACAGGAAATGACCTGATCATTGGCAAGGGAGAGTTCAGCCACAATCCCGCCGGTGCGGCGAATCTCCTCTCCCGGCTGCACCTCGCCATGCAGGACTACCAGCACATCCACATCCGAACCCTCCACCGCATCCCCCCTCGCCTGGGAGCCGAAGAGCAGCAACCGGTCAATACGTGGACCGTAAAGCTCCGTCAGCCGGTTACGGAGATCGTGTCTTATAGCATGTGCCATAGCCATTAGCCTGCCTCGGTTTTCAAGGAAATGCAGGGTGGATGCGCTTTAATTTACTGAATTTATGGCACTGTTATCTGAAAATGTCAACGGGGTCAAATCATTACCTGGTAAAGGGAAAGACGGTGTACCTCGAAGGCCGCCTCCAGACCAGGAAATGGCAGGACAAGGACGGCAAGGATCGTTACACCACGGAAATCGTTGGTGAAAAGATGCTGATTTTCAAGAACTCATTTTATCCCTGGAACAAGATGTGTATTCAAGAGGTTATTTGCCCAGCGCCTCTTCGATCTTCTTCTGGTCAAAACCTTCGATGATCCTGCCGAAGAGCATGAAGGTAGGTGTCGAAGTGACCTTGCTCTTCTTGGCGATTTCGTACTGCTCCTCCTGCAGCTTTATCCCGGCGGGCGTAATGGCAAAGGCCTGTTGGCTGTCCAGCTTGCCTGACATGACATCATGGTAGGCCTTGACCTTGTCGTGTTGGGATAGCACGAATTGGGCCTTTTCCCTGGCCTTGGGGTGACGGGGAAGCGGCCAGAAGAAGATGTACTGGGTTATGTCGCTCCTCTGTGCAAAATACTTCGCAGCCTTGCGACAGAAGGGGCAGTCGGGATCGGTGAACTCCACAACCTGCTTGGGGCCGGAGCCGATGACGATCGCCTTGCTGAAATCGATATCCGCTGCAGACACCGGCCCGGCGCACAACAACATCGCTGCTGCCGCTACCAACGCACCCATGAAACATGCCGCTAAACGTTCTTTGTTGTTCATTTTCCGCTACACTCCGTGTCTTTTAAATAGCAAGGTAAAAGGATGATGAACTCGCTCCCGTCTCCCGACTCGCTCTCCACCCAGATGATCCCCCCACAGCTCTTCACCGCCATCTTGCAGAAGGCCAGCCCCAGCCCCGATCCGCCCCGTTCCCGTCCAACGCCGCTACGCGACTGCACATAGCGCTCGAAGATGCGGCCCAGATCATCGGCCGGAATACCGCTGCCGGTGTCGCGGACGCTCACCCGCACGTGACAGCCCTGATCCGCAAAGCCGTCGGGCAGGGTAACGTAGGCAGGCAGGTGCGCCCATGGCATCTCGGTGTCTTTCAGACAGCGGCAGGAGACGACGATCTCGCCCCCCTCGGGGGTGAATTTGACGGCGTTAGCCAGCAGGTTGGCGATAACCCGGCTGAAGGCGTTTTTGTCAACGGCTATCTTCGGCGTTTCGTGAGAAATCCGCTCCTTCAGCCTGATCCCGTCGTGTTCGGCAATCCGCTTGAAACGCCGGGTAACCGTCCGCAGGATATCCGCGGCGCCGTACGCGGCGATCCTTATCTGCATCCGGCCCGCCTCGAAGCGATGGATGTCCAGCAGGTTGTCGATCATTGCGATGACTTCATTACAGCTATCGATGGCGGCGTGGAGATATTCCGCCTGTTCTTCATTCACCGGCCCCAGCCTCCCCTCCCGTATGATGTCGATAGAGCCGATCACGGCGGTCAGGGGATTTTTCATATCGTGGGAAAGCATGGAGACGAAATCGTCCTTCTCCTGCTCAAGGCGCTGTTTTTCCAGCAGCACACGCCGATTGGCGATGGCGCGCATGACCCGCTGGAGCATGTCGTCCGCTGCAAAGGGCTTGGAGAGGTAATCGACAACCCCTGCCTTCACGCACTCCACGGCCAGGTTTTCGTTGCCGTGGGCGGTCATCATGATGACCGCCGTGTTCTTTCCGGTTTCTCGAATATGGTTGAGCACTTCGATCCCATTGGCCATGGGCGGCATGTTATCCAGCAGCGCCAGCGAGAAGTCCTCCCCCTCAAGCGCGGCGATGGCGGCATCGCCGTCCCCTACCCGGGTAGTCGCAAAGCCTGCTTCCTGCAGTTGCAGCATGATCAGCCCGGCAATGTCGGCCTGGTTGGCCACCACCAAAATCTTTTCGACAGGTTGTTGTGCGGCCATCAGAGAACCCCATTCTGCCCGCTGCCGGCGAGGAACGCCTCGGCCAGAACAATATCTTCGGGCGTTGTGATCTTGATGTTGCGATAGTCTCCACGTACAATGCGAACCTCTCCGCCGCGCCGTTCAACCAGGGAAGCGTCGTCGGTCCCCATGAATCCTTCCTGTTCCGCTGCCCGATGGGCTGCGAAGATAACGCCGAACCGGAAACCCTGGGGCGTCTGGGCTTGCCAGAGGGTGTCCCGATCCGGGGTATCAATGACGAGTCCGTCCCGGACCGTTTTGATGGTGTCCTTGACCGGCACCGCCACCAAGGCGCCGTCGCAGCCGCGGGCCACCCCAATGGACTCCCGCAGCAACTCCCGGCTGATGAGCGGCCTGACCCCGTCGTGTATCAGCACCACGTCATGCTCTTCCGCCTGCCGCTGAAGCGCCCGCAACCCGTTCATAACGGAATTCTGACGTTCCCTGCCGCCAGGCACGATCTCCAGCACCTTGCGGAAACCATGTGCCTCTACCACATGTTCGCGGCAGTAGGGGATCTCGTCGGCCGGGATTACCAGAAAGATGCCGTCGATAAAGGGGGCATCTTCAAATACGGAGATGGTACGGGCCACGATCGGCATTCCAGCCAGTTGCAGGTACTGTTTGTTGATGGAAGCGCCCATGCGCTTGCCCATGCCGGCTGCCGGGATCAAGGCAAAGGATCTGGAATGGGTCACTGGTCTCCCCCTGCCAATGATGCCGCTGCCTCGGCGAGGGAGAGCGCCAGGCCGGGAAGGTCATGGTCCAAGATGGTGCGGACATCCAGCAGAAACCGATCCCGCTGAATACGGCCGACGACCGGGGTCGATGCCTGGCGCAGGCTCTGTTCGATCCGCTGCGGTGATGCGTTGCCGATACGCACCTCAATAAGGCTTGTGGGCAGGCGGAGCAGGGGAAGCGATCCCCCCCCGGCGCTCGATTCGCCCTGGTGCTTCAGCAGGGTGACCGCTTTGGGGAGACGCCGGCGCAGCATCCCGAGGATGCGGTCGGCCCGCCGCGACACATCGGCCGGGAGCGCCGTAAGCATGCGGAGCGTCGGGATGTCACGGACCGCGCGCCGCTCGTCGCGGTAGAGCCGCAACGTGGCCTCCAGCGCCGCCAGGGAGAGCTTGTCCATCCGCAGAGCGCGCAAGAGGGGGTGGCGCTTCATCGGCGCCACGATTGCACGCCGTCCGGCAATGATCCCGGCCTGGGGACCGCCCAGCAGTTTGTCGCCGCTGAAGGTCACCACATCGGCGCCCCCATCCAGGTACCGGCGCACGGTCGGTTCGTCTGCAATCCCGTAGGCGGACAGGTCGATCAGGCAACCGCTGCCGGCATCCACCATGACCGGAACCCCGGCCTCGCGCCCCAAGACCGACATTTCCTCCACCGTAACCTCGGCGGTAAAGCCGACCATGGCAAAGTTGCTGGTATGCACCTTGAGCAGCAGCGCCGTGGCGTCGTTGATCGCTGCACGATAGTCCCGGCTGTGGGTGCGGTTGGTCGCACCGACCTCCACCAGATGGGCCCCGCTCTGAAGCATCACCTCGGGGATGCGGAAGGAGCCGCCGATCTCCACCAGTTCCCCGCGGGAGACGATCACGTCCCGCCCCTGGGCCAGGGACGACAGGGCCAGGATGACCGCGGCGGCATTGTTGTTGACCACCAGTGCCGCCTCGGCGCCGGTCAGCTCGCAGATCAACCCTTCCACGTGGACGCAGCGAATGCCCCGTTCGCCCGTGGAGAGGTCGAACTCAAGGTTTGAGTAGCCACGGGAGGCCCTCCGGATGGCCTCCTCTGCGTCGTCGGCCAGGGGCGAGCGCCCCAGGTTGGTGTGGATCACCACGCCTGATCCATTCACCACGTTGCGCAGGCTGGGCGCGCCGCGTTGATCGAGTTCGGCGCTCACCAGGGAGACGATACGCTCCTCGGAAAGGTCGCAGGAGGCTCCGCTGCGAACGGCGTCGCGCAACCGGTCCAGCACCGGACGTATGGCTGCCAGCAGTTCCGGGCGCGGATGGGAAGCCACTAGCACAGCCATCCGCTCCCATGCCAGGACGCGGTCAACCTTCGGTATCTGCCTCAATATCTCTTGGTGCACGATGGCGATCCTGATCGTTATCTTGTTATCATAGATCCATCTGCATCGCTGCGGCTTGAGAAGAATCAATGCCGCCATCCATGAGCACCCTGCCGCCGTTCTCGGCATTCTTGCGCACCAGCATCTCGGCGGTTTCCGCATCCTTCAGGCGGAAGGCCTCAATGATCTTTTCGTGCTCCTGCACCGAGATGCCCATGCGGCCGGGCAGCGAGATGGACATCAGGCGCAGGCGCTGGAAACGTGTCACCAGGCTGGTGATCAGTTCCCGGAGCTTTTCATTGTCGGCGGCCTTGATGAAGACGTCGTGAAAATCATTATGGATCCTGAAAAAGGTCCTGATATCGTTATGGGCCGCCAGCTCGGCCAAGCGGTCATTGATGGCTTGCAGCCGGTCCAACTCCTTTGCGGTCAGCTTCTCGCAGGCCCGATGCGCGGCATACCCTTCGAGGATGCTCTTTATGGCGTAGAATTCTTCCACATCCTTAACGCTGAACTCGCTGACCACCGCCCCTCTGCGGGGAATGACCGTCAGAAACCCTTCCGATTCCAGTTGGCGGAAGGCCTCGCGGATGGGGGTCCGGCTGATGCCGTAGCGTTCGGCCAGGTCGGGCTCCGAAACCCTGCTGCCGCCCTTGAGCGCCCCGGAAATGATGGCGTCGCGGATGTTTTCAAGAATCTTTTCCCGCAAGGTGAGGTGCTTTTCCATCATTTTTTTCATGGGTGGCAGAGCTCCGTAAAAGTTTTAATGTATTGTATACAGTATGCAACTTTTGTCAACCGTAACCTTCCGGTATTGCGGTTTTTTGCGTGTTTGTCGTCACTAAAAAACGACTTTGACCCGGTTCCGGCATGGGGCGCACCTCGACCGGTGGATGGGAAAATAATTATCATACTTGAATTTTGCGGGCTCTGCGGGTAATCTTCAGAGCATTTAGCAGGTTGCTTGAGGTGATTCATGGATCCTGTACGGCATCTGAAAATATCCGTGCTGGTGCTCCTGCTGCTGGTATCGGCGGGCACGGCCGGCTTCATGACCATCGAGAAGTGGCCACCGCTCGATGCCCTCTACATGACGGTCATCACCTTGAGCACCGTTGGCTTCAAGGAGGTACACGACCTATCCGACAGCGGCAAGATCTTCACCATGTGCCTGATCGTGGTGGGGGTGAGCGTCCTGGGCTACATCGTCGGCAGCCTGGCCCAGATCATGTTCGAAGGGCAGATTCAGCGGGTTATCGGGAGGAAAAAAGTGGAGAAGAAGATCGATGCGCTCAGGGACCATTACATCATCTGCGGCTTCGGCCGGATCGGCTCGCTGATATGCCGGGAATTCAAGGCCAATGGCCTCCCGTTCGTGGTGGTGGAAAAGGACGGGGGAACCCTTGAGAAGATCCAGGAAGAAGGCTATCTGCACATGAGGGGCGATGCCACCCTGGATGAAAGCCTGCTCAAGGCCGGAATAAAGCGGGCCAAGGGGCTTATCTCGGTGGTCACCTCCGATACCGAGAACGTCTACATCACCCTTACCGCCCGCGGCCTCAACCCCGACCTGTACATCCTGGCCCGTTCCGGCGAGGAGGGGTCGGACATCAAACTCAAGCGGGCCGGGGCGAACAAGGTGGTCTCCCCCTACCTCATCGGCGGCAGCAGGATGGCCCAGTCGGTGCTGCGTCCCAACGTGGTCGATTTCATCGAGATCGCCACCGGTAGCGAACACATGGACCTGCAGATGGAGGAGATCACCATCCCCCCCCATTCCGCCTTTGTGGGGGAGACCCTGGTCAGCTCCGGGTTTCGCAAGGAGATCGGCGTCATCATCGTCGGCATAAAAAAGGCCCACGGCAAGATGGTTTTCAACCCCCACTCCCAGGCCAAGATCGAGGGTAACGACACCCTGATCATCCTGGGCGAGCCGGGCGCTATCGCCAAGATGGACGACCTTGTGGCTCGCCCCGCCACGGATGCGGTCATCAAACAGCACCGGAAAGAGCACAGCGACAATGACAAATAAGATCCATGCCCACATCCCCTCTCACCAATTGGCCCAACACCTGGCTTATCTCGTGGAAGGGCGCATCAACCCCGAGATCTACCTGCCTGCGGAAGCACTGGACCGCATGGTCTGGGAAGATCTGGCTGAAAAGGCCCATACCCTCCATGCAGCAGGACTCGCCACCACCATCCACTCGCCCTTCATGGATTTGAACCCCGGAGCCCTGGATGCCAGCATCCGCGAGGCGACCCGGCGGCGGTTCCAGCAAGTCTTCAAGGCGGCGGAACTGCTGCGGCCGAGGGTGATCGTGGCGCACCCCGGTTTCGATGAACTACACTACGGCGACAACCGGCAGGAGTGGCTGAACAATAGTATCGACTTTTGGCGGGAATTCGTCCCCCGCGCCAGGGAACTGGACACCGTCATCGCCGTGGAAAACATCTTCGAAAAGGAACCCTCCACCCTGCGGGCACTGCTGGAGGAGATCGGCGAGCCGTGCTTTCGGCACTGCTTCGACGGGGGCCACTGGAACATGTTCACTACCGTGCAGATGGAGGAGTGGTTTGCCGAGCTCGGCCCGTACATCGTCGAAAGCCACATCCACGACAACCACGGTCAGGCGGATGAACACCTGCCCTTGGGGGAGGGGGAGATCGACTTCGATCTGCTCTTCGGCCTGCTAAAACATTACGCACCCGATGCTGTCTGGACCATCGAGGCCCACAGCATCGAACATCTGCAACGTGCGCTGAAGAATATAAGGAAATACCTTGAGACGTGAATGGTGAATCGTGAATGGTGAATGGAAAAAACTCACTTTTCACTTTTCACGGTTAACTATTCACGATTCACGATTCACCATTCACGCTTCACAAGGGAGACAACCATGCCTGAAACCATCCTCGTCACCGGCGGCTGCGGCTACATCGGCAGCCACGTCGTCCGGCAGCTCAGCGAAGCGGGCCGCAAAGTAGTCGTCTACGACAACCTCTCCACCGGTTTCCGCGATGCCCTGATCCACGGCGAAGAACTTATCGTGGCCGACCTGGCCGACCGCCAGGCCATGGAGGCCGCTTTCGAACGCCACCGTTTCACCACGGTCCTGCACTTCGCCGCCGCCATTGTGGCCCCGGAGTCGGTCTCCCTGCCGCTCAAGTACTACGGCAACAACACCCGCAACACCCTGGGGCTGTTGGAGGCCTGCACCAAGTTCGGCGTGCAGCGCTTCATCTTTTCCAGCACCGCCGCGGTTTACGGCTTTCCCGACGGCGGCACGGCCTCCGAGGAGAGCGCCCTGGCGCCGATCAACCCCTACGGCACCTCGAAGCTGATGAGCGAGTGGATGCTGCGGGACACCTCAAAAGCCCACGGCATGCAGTACGTTGCCCTGCGCTACTTCAACGTGGCCGGCGCCGATCCCCTGGCCCGCATGGGGCAGCGCACCCCAGAGGCGACCCACCTGATCAAGGTGGCCTGCCAGGCCGCCCTGGGGGTGCGGGAAAACGTCGCCATCTACGGCGCCGATTACCCGACCCCGGACGGCAGCGGCATCCGGGACTACATCCATATCGAGGACCTGGCTTCTGCCCACCTCTGTGCTTTGCAATACCTGGAGAACGGGGGCGAACCTACCGCCATGAACGTCGGCTACGGCCGGGGCAGCAGCGTGCGGGAGGTGCTGGAGGTGGTGAAAGAGGTCAGCGGGGTGGATTTCAAGGTCGTGGAGGCGGAGCGCCGTCCCGGCGACCCGGCCTCGCTGGTGGCGCAGGCCGGCAGGATCAGGCGGCTGACCGGCTGGCAGCCGCGCTACGACGACCTTCGGACCATCGTCGCCGATGCCTGGAGGTGGGAGAGCAAGCTGGCGGGCAGGTAATACCAATTCCAAATCAAGGCGCTATCTTCGTTGGCTCGTCTTTTTGCTCCTCAACGTAAAACTGTACGCCTTCGTCGCCTCAANNCCTTGATTTGAAATCGGTATAAGGATCGTTGGCATCTGTCTCCTGTGCGGTTTGTTCACCGCACAGGAGACTGGTCAGCCAACCGTCTGTTCCACAAAGAGTTCCACTGACGCCTTTATTTCATCCCGAATCCTGCGGACCGCCGCCAGTTTCTCCTCGTGCGTCCCCTCCAAGGCCGACGGGTCGGCAAAACTCCAGTGGAGCCTCTGGGTGACACCGGGAAAGATGGGACAGCGTTCGGCGTTGGCGCCGTCACAGACCGTTACGACATAGTTGAACATGGCGCCGCTTTTGAAAAAATCGAAAACTCCCTTTGTCTGGTTGCCGGAAATGTCGATACCCGCCTCAGCCATGGTCTCGACCGCCAGCGGATTGAGGGTGCCTGGTTCCAATCCGGCGCTTTGCGCCTCGAAGCGGTCGCCGGCCAGATGATTGAGAAACGCCTCGGCCATCTGGCTGCGGGCGCTGTTGTGGACACATACGAAAAGCACCTTGATCTTTTTTTCCATGAACGTATCCCCTTTGCTTGCGATAATGTGACAGTTTATCAAAGACGTATTAAGGCTTGATTGCCGGTCTGTCACGATGGCGTTACTTCCAAGTTGCATTCAAGTTGACAT
>PLYK01000079.1 GCA_003151775.1 Geobacter sp.
TACTTGACAACTTAACAACGTCCCCCTGGGATAACAACGTCCCCCTGGGACGGAAGCTGAGGCGGCGGCAGAGTGGCTAGATTGGGATTAAAAAACATGGGGTCCCTTTCGGTTCGACCTTTATTGAAGGTTATAACACAAAAGATAACATCTGCGGGGTCAGGCCAGCCACTTCTTGCGTGCCTTGCCCAGCCTGTCCCTGACATCGGCGCTGCTGACGCAGGCGAGAACCTGTCGCGCCAGGGTGTTGCACTCCGCGATGCTGTGGGAGCGGATGGCCTGTTTGACCACCGGGATACTGGGGGCCGAAAGGCTGAATTCGCGGATGCCCATGCCTAGCATAAGCAGGGCGTTGAGCGGATCGGCAGCCATTTCGCCGCAGACGGACGCCTTTTTGCCGGCCTTTGCGGCTGCATCGGCTACCCGCTTGATGGAGTGGAGCACCGCCGGGTGACAGGGGTCGTAATATTGTTTCACCAGGGGATTGTTGCGGTCGGCGGCCAGCGTGTACTGGATCAGGTCGTTGGTGCCGATGCTGACGAAATCGATCTCCTTGAGCAGGTAGTCAATGATCTGAACGGCGGCCGGTATCTCGACCATGATCCCCAGCGGGATGTCCGTCCTTAGTTCGTGCCCCTCCAACTCCAACTCTTTCCGCACCGAAGCGAAAATTTCCTTCACCTGACGGATCTCATCGACCGAAGAGATCAGCGGAAACATGATGCTGGGGGCGCCGGCGCTCGCGGAAAGAAGTATCCCGGCCAACTGTTCCCGGAAGATGTCCTGCCGCTCAAGCGAGAACCGGATGGAGCGCCACCCCATGAAGGGATTCTCTTCATGGGGGTGATTGAAGTAGGGCAATCCCTTGTCGCCGCCGATATCCAGCGTGCGGATGACGACCGATTGTCCGGGGAAGGCCTCCAGTATCTTGCGGTAGATGGCGGCCTGTTGGTGGCGGTCGGGAAAGGTGGTGCGCGTCATGTACGGGAATTCGGTCCGGTAGAGTCCGACCCCCTCGGCGCCGTGCGCATTGGCGACCCGCACGTCGGAGATCAGGCCGATATTGGCGTTCAGGACAACGGTGACATTGTCGCGGGTTACCGCCGGCATATCCCGCAGACCTTCCAGTTCCTTCTGGCGGCCGGCATGGTCCTGCTCCAGCCGTTCATACTCTTTCTTTATGGCGCCGTCCGGATTGATGTAAATATGTCCGGAGGTGCCGTCCACGATGATCTCATCCTTGACGTTGGAGGCCTCCACAAGCCCGGATACACCCAGAACAGCCGGGATACCCAGGGATTTTGCCATGATGGCGGCATGTGAGTATATGTTTCCTTTTTCGGTCACGATGCCGAGGATCTTGTCATGATCCAGCATGGCAAGGTCTGACGGGAATATCTCTTCCGTCACGATGACCCGTTTCTCCTTCAGGGTAACCGCGGATTTGTCGTTCCCCTCCAGGCAGTCGATCAGGCGTCGCCCGATGTCTTCCATATCAGCCGACCGTTCGCGCAAATAGGGGTCTTCCATGGCTGAGAAGGCATGCACGTAATGATGGACAACGTCATGCACCGCGCGGGTCGCACCCACGCCCTGATCGATGAGTTCGCCGACCTTGCTGGAGAATCCCCGGTCCTCGAGGATCATCAGGTGGGTGTGAAAGATGGCGGCGTCATCTTCGGAAAGGGTCTCGCTGACCCGCTTTTCCATATAGATGGTCTCGATCTTCACCTTTTCCAGGGCCTGGCTGAATTTACGCTGTTCGTCGCCCCTCGCGCCGACCTTTGCCACCTTGATGACATTGTCGCTGAAACGGTCGAGGATATAGACCTTGCCGCGGCAAAATCCCGCCGAGACAGCGCAACCGGACAGCATGCGCGGCAAAGAAGACGGCTTTTTGTCGCCCTTTTTCATTGCCTGTGTCCCGTCTGTGTCGCCATTTTTAATCTTGGCCAGTTCCCGTTCGAACCAGGCGCGTTCCTGCTCGGTGCGCTGGATCGAGTCTAAAAGACCGGCGTTGTGGACGATACTGCTGATCTGAAAGGTGATGGTGCGTAAGGTGCTGATTTCATCTTCGCTGAAGTTCCGTGCCTCGCGGGTCTGGATGACGATGACGCCGATGGGTGTCTTGCGCTCGAACAGCGGCAGGCCGAGAAACGAGAGGAATTTTTCTTCTTTGGATTCCTTGAAATACTTGTAGCGGGGATGTGCCGGGGCGTTGTCGGTCATGACCATGCCGCGGCTTTCGAACGTAAGGCCGGAGAGCCCCTCGTGGACCTTCATGGAGACATGGTTGACCGATGCCTTGGAGAGACCTTTGCTGGCTTTCAGGACCAGGGTTTCGCCATCCTGTTCCAAAAGATAGATCGAACAGACATCCGTCCCCATGCGTCTGGCCACTATGGTGACGATGTTCTCCAGGGTTTCATGCAGGTCATGGGAATGGAGAATAATGGCACTGATGTCTTCAAGCGTGCGCAGGCCGTTTGAGTGGTGGCTCTCTTTCATAATCTGCTCCATTGCAAAATAATTTCATAACTATAGGGTATTTTGGCGGTGAAGTAAAAGTCTTTAATAGTCCTGTTTGCAAAAATGGGACCATACGGCGTATACCGGGTCGTGGTTTATTTCAGAGCGTTCCACCACTATTTTGTGGAAACTGTCATAACAGTTCTGCTATCTTGCCACTATCTTCACCGACATCCATTATGGGGGACCGCCATGCCCGACAAACTGCTTCATGAGCTTTTGCGTAAAGGTATCGATCTCCTTGAATCGGGAGACGCTCCGGGGGCGGTCGCCGTTCTTGGAGAGTACCGGAGGGCGTACCCTGACGATCCGGACGGCTGTTTTTGCCTTGGTGACGCTCTGGCTGAACAGGGCAGCCTGGACGACGCCATCGCAAGCTACCGTGAAGGCCTGAAATGCGCGCCGGACGATCCGGACGCGCTGACAACCCTGGGGGATCTCTATTTTGAGGCCGCCCGGCACCGGGAGGCCATTGCCAGCTATCAGCGCGTGTTGGAGCTGGACCCGAAGGATGCCGACGCGCTGGTCAGCATCGGGTTGGTCTACAACAGCCAGGAGCGCGGTGATGATGCTATCCGTGCCTTTCATCAGGCCCTGGAACTGGAACCGGACAATGTCTTTGCCTGGAATGCCCTGGGCGAGGCCCTCTATGGGCAGGATGACGCCCAAGGCGCCGTGGAGGCTTACCGGAAAGGGATTGAGATCGACCCGGAAGATCCGGCCGCCCACTTCAATCTGGGCGAGTTGTATTACGACCTTGAAGAGTTGGAGGAGGCTGAGGAGGAGTGCCTCGAGGCGGTGCGGCTGGATCCCGGTTTCAGCATGGCCTACCTGACCCTGGGGGGGATCTGTATGGATCAGGACCGGACGCGGGATGCCGTGCGCTATTTTGAACAGTATCTGAAATATGAAACGTCGCCCCAGGCAAGGGATATGATCGTCGAGGTGAAAGCGGTGGTCGAAGGGTTGAGGGATGAATTGAAGGAATGAGACCGCACGGGACACTAGGCATAAAAAAACCGGCTTAACGCCGGTTTTTTTGTGGGTGGGTTATGGGAATGTCTGCGCTATTTCCGGACAAAGTCCGGCTTGCCGAACGAATACTCGAATTGCATGTGGTCGGTATAGGTGCCGTTCAGGATGCCCACCACATCCTCGGTGAAGACCAACTCCTCGTCGGTGGGAATCACAAAGACCTTGACCGGCGAATCGTCCGAGGTGATCAGGGACTCCCGCTTGCGGGTCATGGCGTTTCTGTTCCGTTCCCGGTCCATTTTGATGCCGAGGTGCTCCAGCCCCTCGATGGCCTTTTCACGGATAAGCGCCCCCATCTCGCCGACGCCGGCCGTGAATACCACGGCATCGAGCCTCCCCACCACCGACATGTAGGCGCCGATATATTTCTTCAAACGGTACGCCTCTATCTCCAGGGAGAGTTTGCAACGGAGGTCGCCGGCCTGGGCGTGTTCGATCACATCCCGGCGGTCGGTGAACCTGCCGGTGATGCCCATCACTCCACTTTTTTTGTTGAGGATGCTGTCGATCTCCTTGGCGGACAGGTTTTCCTTTTGCATCATGAAGGCGGGAATCGCCGGATCGATATCGCCGCATCGCGTCCCCATGACAGCACCTTCCAACGGGGTGAGCCCCATGGTGGTATCCACGGAAACGCCGTTTTTGATGGCGCAGTGGGAAACGCCGTTGCCGATGTGCATGGTAATGATGTTGCATTCTTTGGGGGGCTTGCCCAGGAGGATGGCCGCGCGTTTGGATACATACAGGTGCGAGGTGCCGTGGAAGCCGTAGCGGCGGACCTGGTACTTCTCGTACCATTCATAGGGAAGCGGGTAGATGTAGGCATATTCCGGCATGGTCTGATGGAATGCGGTGTCGAAAATGGCCACGTGGGGGATGGTCGGCATGAGCGCCTGGGCCGCCTCGATCCCCTCGATGTTGGGCGGATTGTGGAGCGGGGCCAGATGCTGGACCTCCTTGACGGCATTAAGGACCGTGTCGTCGATCATCACCGAACAGGTGAATTTTTCGCCGCCATGCACCACGCGATGGCCGACAGCGGAGATTTCGTCCACGCTTTTCAGCACGCCGTGGTCGGGATCGGTGACGGTCTTGATGACAAGGTCAATGGCGGCTTGGTGGTTGGGGCAGTTCTGCTCTTGATGGTGGGTCTCGCAACCGGGGACCTCGTGCATGATAAACGAGTCGCCGATGATGACCCGCTCCACCATGCCTTTCGCCACGATTTCCTTGCGCTCCCAATCGAATAGTTGGTACTTGACCGAAGAACTTCCGCAGTTGAGCGCCATTATGATCATGGTTGCCTCCCTCGAATAAACAGAGATTTATTTAGATTTATTTATAATATCAATAAAAAAACGAACACTCATACTAAAATAATCTTTTAAAATAAAACTGTTTTTGATATATACCGTAGTGTTGTTTTGAATTCAACACATTTTGTGAAAATTTAATGTAAATCGCTAGCGCAATCTTATCTGGACAATGGATGGACTGCTATGGTAAATATAAAAATGTTTTCCGAAAGGAAGGCTAATCTTACAAGGAGGTGAAACCGTGTCCCATACCATTACCGACGATTGTACTAATTGCGGCGCATGTGAGGATTCTTGTCCGGTCACCGCCATCAGCGAGCAGGGTGCCAAGCGTGTAATCGACGCCGATACCTGCATCGACTGTGGCGCTTGCGTGGATACCTGTCCCGTGACTGCCATCCATGCCTAATCCGCATTGATGCAAGGCTGCTGAAAAAGCCCGTGGCAACACGGGTTTTTTTTGTTTTCAAGGATCATTTTTCAAAGATCATTTTTTTGTTGTTATGCAAAAACGTCCTATTTCCTGATAAGCCAGAGGATGAAGGATACGACGGCCGAAATCAAAATACAGGTTGCGAGGGGAAAATAAAAGCTGAAATGTTCCCGCTTGATGGTGATATCCCCCGGGAGTTTCCCCAGCCACGGGATGCGCGGGGCAAGGGACAGCACAACACCCGCCGCCACCAGCATGAGTCCCAGGATGATCAGCGGGCGTCCCAGCCCGTTCATGCCCGTTTCTCCCGTGGGGCGTAGCGTTCCTTTTCACTGTAGATGCAACCGCAGTACTGTTGCCGGTACAACAAAAGCTCCTTCGATAGCCTGATCCCTTCCTGCCAGCCGATGCGAAAATCCTCATAAAAGAAGGTCACGCCGAACTCCCTGCCGGCCTGCTCGCCATGTATCCTGATCTCTTCGTGTTGCTGGTAGCGGCTGTAGAGCAACGAGGTGGTAAATGCCTCAAAGCCGTGCCCGGAGGCGGCAAATGCGGCGGCCCTCAGGCGCGAAGCGTAGCAGTAGCTGCACCGTTTGGCCGGCTCGGCTGCAACGTTTTTCAGGAAGCCCTCCAGATCATAGTCATCCCGCACCATGAGAGCCATCGACGTTTCGTCGGCCATCCGCTTTGCCGCTTCCAACCGGCGGACATATTCCTGAAAGGGGTGGATGTTGTGATTGAAGAAAAAACCGGTAACGGTATGGGCTGCGGCGCGCAGCCTGCGTAAAGGGTAGAGGGCGCACGGCCCGCAACAGGTATGAAGGAGTATGTTCATGATGACACGCAATCCCGTTTGTGGCGTAATATTGTTGATGTGATTGTACCCCTGACAGTCTGAGGGTTCAAACAAAAAAACAAAGCGCTCGCAACAGGTCGCATCGCAGGGGCCTCATCATGGTTGCTATTTTTCCCGTTTTTAGGTATGTCTGCTTCGCTTGATGGAAAAACAAACACAAAGGCGGGACGCGACATGATTCTTGAAAAGGCCAAGTGGGTGATACGGACGGAAGCCGAAGGCCTTTTGGCCATGGCGGAAAGAATTGGCAGCGACTTTGAGGCGGCGGTCGATCTGATATTGACCAGCAAGGGGCGAGTGGTGGTCAGCGGCATGGGCAAATCGGGGTTGGTCGGTCAGAAGATCGCCTCCACCATGGCATCCACCGGTACGCCGGCTTTCTTTCTCCATCCCGCCGAGGGGATCCATGGCGATCTGGGGATGATTATGACAGGCGATGTGGTAATCGCCATATCCAATAGCGGAGAGACCGAGGAGGTGCTGCGCATCCTGCCGGTCATCAAGAGGCTTGGCGCCCATCTGATTTCCATGAGCGGCAATCCGGCTTCTACGCTGGCGCGCAGAAGCGACGTATTCCTGGATATTTCGGTCGGTGAGGAAGCCTGTCCCCTGGGTCTTGCACCGACAGCATCCACTACCGCCACGCTGGCCATGGGCGATGCGCTGGCAGTGGCCCTTCTGGTGAAGCGGGGCTTTCGCGCCGAGGACTTCGCCATCTTTCATCCCGGCGGTTCACTGGGCAAGAAGCTGCTTTTGCAGGTGGAGGACATCATGCACGGCGGCGAGGCGATACCGCTTGTCTCCGAGGATGTGCTGATGAAAGACGCCCTGTTCGTGATCACCGCCAAAGGGCTGGGGGTGACCGGTGTGACCGGAGAGGGGGGGGCGTTACGGGGTGTGATTACCGATGGCGATCTGCGCCGGGCACTGGAAAAGGGCTACGATATCCTCGGCAAACGGGCCGCCGAGATCATGAAACTCAATCCCAAGCGCATTATGCGCCACGAGCTGGCTGCGGCCGCATTGCAGATCATGGAGCGTTCTTCCATCACTTCGCTGTTTGTCTTTGAAAACGAGCAGGCCGGCGTCCCGTGCGGAATCATTCACCTGCACGACATCCTCAAGGCGGGTATTGCATAACATGAACGAAAGGCTCACGGCAATTCAACTTCTGCTCCTTGATGTTGACGGCGTTATGACCGATGGCGGCATCATTTACGACGGCAATGGTCTTGAGACCAAGATATTCAACGTCAAGGACGGACACGGCATCAAGATGCTGCAGCGTGCCGGTATCGAGGTAGGCATCATTACCGGGCGCTCTTCCGCCGTGGTGGATGTCCGCGCCCGGGAACTGGGGATCGAACTCGTCTACCAGGGCGCCCTGAGAAAATTGGAAAGCTACGAAGACGTCAAGCTGAGGACCGGCCTTACCGATAGCCAGATTGCGTATATGGGGGATGACGTCATCGATGTGCCGGTCATGCGGCGCGTCGGGTTTGCGGCTGCGCCGCAGGATGCGCTTTATGAGGCAAAAAGGGCGGCACACTACATTGCATGCTGCAACGGCGGGCGAGGGGCGGTGCGCGAGGTGTGTGATCTGATCCTCAAGGGACGCGGCGTATGGAATGAGGTCGCGGCGCGTTATGAGTTGGGCTGATTATTCAATCTTTGTGCCAAAAAGCAGGCGTGGTGCACCTTTTGCTGGACACCCCTGTTTGCCGATGGTATAGTTGCACGCGTATGGTATCGACCGGAAACATCAGGTTGGCAGTGGCTATTCTTGTCACATCGGCGATCATCGGCATTGTGGCCGCCATTATCCTGAAAGGCTCACACCAGGCGGCCCTACCTGCGCCGAGTTCTCGGCAACTTCCCCAGAACATTGACATGGCCATACATGACGCTTTCTTATATGAGGTACGCGGGGGTACAACTGTCTGGGAACTGGTGGCGAAGAAGGCCGAGTACGACAAAAGCGGTGACATCGCCTACTTGTCCGATATCCATATGAAGTTTGCCAAGACACCCTCGGCCGGAGCCCTTACGGTAACGGCTGTGAAAGGGACCTATTTCAACAAAAGCCGGAATGTCGCCCTGCGCGGCAAGGTGCATGTGGCAACAGAAACCGGGGCCAGTTTCGATACCGAAACCATTGACTACCTGGCCGCGCATTCACAGTTTTGGACAAAGGACGAGGTGACGTGCCGGCAGCAGCGCCTGACACTGACCGCACGAGGGATGGAGTTGGACGTGGCGAGCCGGAAGGCCCGATTCCTTAAGGCTGTTGATGCCCGAGTGGCAGGTTTGAATACAAAGATCAAATGAATGCAATGAAAAAATGGTCATTACTAACTGTACGTACACTCGTTGCCCTGGCGCTCCTTTTGTCCGTGGCTTTTGCCGCCGGCCACAAGGACCGCTCGAATCTGCCCATTAACATTAAATCCAATGAGATGGCCGCCGACAATAAAGGCAAAACAGCGATCTTTACCGGCAAGGTAGTGGCAAAGCAGGGAGATGTCACTATCTATGCCGACCGCCTCACCATCAATTACTCCGATAAGAAGAACGACGTTGAAAAGATCGAGGCGGACGGCAATGTGCGCATTCTTCAGGAAAACCGCATCGGAACCGCCTCCCACGCGGTCTATGAAAGCACGCAAGGGCGCATCACCCTGACCGGCGATCCCAAGATCACGCAGGGAACCGATACCATGTCAGGCAATACCATTACCTATTTCATCGATGATGACCGGAGCGAGGTTTCAAGTGGACCCGGGCGTCCGGTTGAGGTGCTCATCCATCCGACGACCAAAAAAGGCAATGCCGGCACACGCTGACCCCATGCGGCTCTGGACCCGCAGCCTGCTCAAGAGTTACGGCGGCCGTCAGGTAGTCAGGGGCGTTGACCTCTCCATCCAGGCGGGCAGGGTGGTCGGGCTGTTGGGACCGAACGGCGCCGGCANNGCCGGCAAAACCACCACCTTCTACATGGTGGTCGGGCTTGCCAGGCCCGACGGCGGGCAGGTCTTTCTGGGGGATGATGAAATCACCGGGCTGCCCATGTATCAACGGGCCCGGAGAGGTATCAGCTACCTTCCCCAGGAGGCGTCGGTCTTTCGCAAGCTCTCCGTGGCCGACAACTTTCTGGCGATATTGGAGACGTTCGAGCCTGATCGTGACAGCCGCAAACGCCGCATGGAGGAGATTCTTGACGAGTTTGGGATTGCCCATATTGCCGGCGCAAAAGGGTATGCGCTTTCCGGAGGAGAACGCCGGCGGGTGGAAATCGCCCGGGCGCTGATCACGAATCCGGCCTTTATCCTGCTGGACGAGCCCTTTGCCGGCATCGATCCCATTGCCGTGGCCGAGATTCAGCATCTGATCGTATCGCTCAAGGAACGCAACATTGGAGTGCTCATCTCGGACCACAATGTGCGGGAAACCCTGGGGGTCTGTGATGAAGCCTATATCCTGAGCGGAGGCCAGGTGCTGGAATTCGGTTCGCCGGACGATATCGCATCCAGCCGAAAGGCGCGGGAAATCTACCTGGGTGATGGTTTCCGTCTCTGATGAAAGGGACTCGGAATTAACTGATATACCAAGTTTTACGCTCAGATTTAGGTCAGATTTGTCGTTCCTGATTGAGCAAAACCTTAAGGCATAGCAGGGCTACGTCGAGGATTTTGNNCGGCAAATATGGCCTGAAGATGAGATGTAAAACGGTATATTGGTTAGTTCCGAGTCCCTAAGGCCAACTCGCCTTCCAAAAGTTCAAAAGCTTCGGTGTGAAAGTACTGATCATTATGTCCCGTTCGAGGTAGAAGCAGCATGGCAATGGAGATGCGCCAACAACTGAAGATGACCCAGCAACTGGTGATGACTCCACAGTTGCAACAGGCCATCAAGCTGCTCCAGTTGACCCGCCTGGAACTTCAGGATGTCGTGCGCCTGGAGCTGGAGGAAAATCCGCTCCTGGAAGAAAGTATTGATGTTGAAGAGGTCCGCGAACCGGAATCTCTGGAGATTGCCGAGAAGGAGAGCGAGCCCGAACAGAGCGGCGATGAATTCCACGAGGTTGAAACCGGTGAAGACACCCTGCGGGATTGGGACAGCTATCTGGACGGCTACAACTACAGTTCCGGCGAACAGTACAGCGGAGAGGACGAACGGCCTTCATTCGAGAGCATGCTGACCCGCAAGGCAACCTTGATCGACCATCTGCTCTGGCAGCTTCATATGGGGCGTTTTTCGCATGCCGAAGTCCTTATCGGAGAGGAGATCATCGGCAATATCGATGAGAGCGGCTACCTGCGCGCCTCGGTGGAGGAGATTGCCCAGGCCTGCAATTGCGATAGCGAGAAGGTGCCGCCGGTTCTGGAGCGTATTAAGGAGTTCGATCCGACCGGCGTGGGCGCCAGCGACCTACGGGAATGTCTTTTGATCCAGGCCCGCTTTCTGGGGATGCAGGGAAGCGTCGTCGAACGGCTGCTGCAAAACCACTTAAATGACCTGGAAACTCGCAAGTACAAACAGATTGCCCGCGATCTGGGGGTCGATATCAACCAGGTGTTGATGGCGTCCAAGATCATTGCCGGTTTCGATCCGCGACCGGGCAGGATTTACGGTTCCGAAGAGGTGCAGTACATCTCGGCGGATATCTTCGTCTACAAGGTAGGCGAAGAATATGTGGTCATGCTGAACGATGAGGGGTTGCCCAGTCTCCGGCTGAGTCCCTATTACAGCGAGGTCAAGGGCAACGCCAACGTCGATTCCCGGGCCGAGGAGTATATCAACGAAAAGGTCCGTTCGGCCATGTGGCTGATTAAAAGCATCCAGCAGCGCCAGCGCACCATCTACAAGGTTGCCAAGAGCATCATCAGGTTTCAGAGCGAGTTTCTCGACCGGGGCATCGAATGTCTGCGTCCCTTGGTGCTGCGGGATGTGGCCGACGATATCGGCATGCATGAATCCACGATCAGCCGGGTCACCACCAACAAATATATGCAGACCCCCCAAGGGCTGTTTGAGTTGAAATATTTTTTCAACAGCGGCCTTTCGACCAGCGAGGGGGATTTCGTCGCTTCGGAGAGCGTTAAGAACCGCATCAAGGAGATTATCGAAAAGGAGGATACGCGCAAGCCGCTCTCAGATCAGAAGATCGCCGAGTTGCTTTCCGGGCAGACCGTCAATATTGCCCGGCGCACGGTCACCAAGTACCGCGAGCTCCTGAGGATCGGTTCTTCATCTGAACGGAAACGGCATTTCTAAACCTCGTTTGTCCGAGGCGCTATTATTACATCACGATATATTACACGAGGAGGATGGTATGCAGGTAACGATGACATTCAGGCACATGGAACAGAGCGACGCCCTCAAGTCCTATGCCGAGGAAAAACTTGAGCGACTGACAAAATATATTGATGAGCCGATCACCGCCCAAGTCTTTCTTACGGTTGAAAAAAAGATTCGCCATATCGTGGAGATCGTCATAAACGCAAAGGGCGTCAACACCAAGGCCTCCGAGGCGACCAACGATATGTACGCCGCCATTGATGCCGTGATCGACAAGATGGAGCGCCAGCTCAAGCGCTACAAGGAAAAGATCAAAGCCCACAAACCCAATGGTGATGAACGCGGGCGCCAACTGACCAAGAAGGTGTTCGAGGCCGAGAGTATAGAATCCAGCGGCGAGCCGGTTGTCATCAAGGCCAGGACGGAGACGGCCAAGCCAATGTCGGTGGAGGAAGCGGTCATGCAGATGGATCTTTTGCACAAGGATTTCATCGTCTTTACTGATTCCACAAGTAGCGAGATCAACGTCCTCTATCGTCGCAAAGACGGTAACTATGGCCTGATCGAACCTCAGAGGGCGTAATTGCCGGACTGGCGCGCTGGAGGTGCAATTGGACGGAATCAGCCTTTCCATACAGGAAATCCAGGACGACAGCGAGTACGGGCTGGGCCTGAAACTGCTTGCCGGTCAGCGGGGGATGGGTAACCGGATTTCCAGTCCACGCATTCAGAAACCGGGCCTTGCTCTGAGTGGTTACATCGAGCACCTGCATCCCGAGCGGATTCAGGTGCTCGGCAACACTGAAATATCCTATCTCAGCCAGATCGACGACCATCTGGCCTCGGAAAACATCAAGACGCTCTGCATGTTTCCGATCGCCTGCTTTATCATCACCAAGGGGCTCTTTCCGCCGCAATGTCTGCTGGATGCGGCGGAGAACGCCGCCATACCGATCCTCGGCACCCATCACCAATCCTCGACCTTTATTTCACTGATCACCAAATTTCTTGAGGAACGTCTGCTCCCCACCACCCACCTGCACGGCGTGCTGGTGGACGTTCTGGGGGTCGGAATCCTGCTGACCGGCAAGAGCGGCATCGGTAAAAGCGAATGTGCCCTTGACCTTGTCATCCGTGGGCATCGTCTGGTGGCCGACGACATGGTCTTTATCAAGAAAAAAGTGCCGGCTGCGCTCGTCGGCCAGGCCGAGGAGGCTATCCAGCATCTTATGGAGATCCGCGGTCTGGGCATCATTAACATCAAAGATCTCTATGGCGTGTCGTCCATCCGGGAAAAGAAGATCATCGACATGGTTCTGGAACTGGTTGAATGGGATCCCGGCCAGGAATACGACCGTCTCGGCCTGGATGATCGCCGGGAAACCATCCTGGGGGTCGATATCCCCCATATCTGCATTCCTGTCAGACCGGGACGCAACCTGGGATCAATTATCGAGGTGGCTGCCCGTAACTTCCTGCTCAAGGGGATGGGGTATCATTCAGCACGGGATTTTCAGGAGCGTCTCATGTCGCGGATTGAGGTGCAGCCCTTGGGTAATGAGGTGGAGTAGGCCATGCGGATCATTGTGATAACCGGTATGTCCGGCTCGGGAAAATCCACGGCGGTCAGGGCTTTGGAGGATGAGGGGTTTTATTGCATCGATAACCTGCCGGTTCGGCTCTTCAGGCGCTTTGTCGATCTGATCTGGAAATCGGGCGAGTCCTTCAAGGGGATCGTACTGGTTGCCGATATCCGTGGCCGTGAATTCTTCAAAGGCTACGAGAGCGCCTTTCAGAAGATCCGTAATGCCGGCCACAGCGTCGAGATCTTTTTCTTCGATGCCCTCGATGAAACCCTTATCAGACGTTTCTCCGAAACCCGCCGGCGCCATCCGGCCGCTGAGCACTGTTCGGTCAGCGAGGGGATTCGCATCGAGCGTGAACAGCTTTCCGGACTGCGTCAAATAGCATCCGCTATCATTGACACCACCGAGTTCAATGTCCATCAGCTCAAAGATTTCGTCCTGCGGATCGTCAGGGGCGAGGGGGGAGACAGCCCGTTTGTGGTGGAGGTCCAGTCCTTCGGTTTTCGCTATGGCATTCCTATGGAGTCGAGCATTGTCATGGATGTGCGTTTTCTTCCCAACCCATTTTTTTTTCCGGAGATGAAAAATCTGTCGGGACTCGACCCGGAGGTGAGGAACTATGTCCTGGAACTGCCGGAAACGAAGACATTCATCGACCACTTTTTCCCGCTGGTAAACATGTTGATACCGGCGTATCAACGGGAGGGGAAGGCATACCTGACCATCTCGATCGGATGCACGGGGGGGCGGCACCGTTCGGTCGCCGTTGCCGAGGCAACGGTGGAATATCTGCGACGCAGTTTTTCCGTAGTGCGCATCACTCACAGAGATATTGAAAAGGGACAACAATGACAGGACTGGTTCTTGTAACACATGCGGGCTTGGCAGGGGCGCTGCTGCATACGGCAGAGCTGATCGTCGGCCGGATCGACGCCTGCGAAAAGGTAGAGGTCGATGCTGATGAACGTTCCGAGCAGATCATGGCCAGGGTGGTTGCCGCCGTGGGAAAGGTGAGCGCCGAAGGCGCCGTCATCATGACCGATCTGTTTGGCGGAACCCCCTCCAACATGGCCATGGCGTTTTTGAAAGACGACGCCGTGGAAGTGCTGACCGGCGTCAACCTGCCCATGATAATCGAATTTTGTTCAAAGCGCGCCAGGTTGGGTGTCCCCGAACTTGCTGTCGAGCTTCAGCGCTGCGGTCGCGAAGGCATCATCATAGCAGGAGAATTTCTGAAAAAGTAACGCAGTGCGCTCCCACGAGGTCATACCACGCAATGCTCCACAAGGAATTTATGATTGTCAACAAGCTCGGCCTGCATGCCCGGGCCTCGGCCCTGTTCGTCAAGACGGCCAGCCGGTTCGTCGCCGAAATCCATTTGGAAAAGGAAGGGGTCGAGGTAAATGGCAAGAGCATCATGGGTATCATGATGCTGGCGGCTTCAAAGGGGTCAACGGTCCGTCTGAGCGTGAGCGGCGCCGACGAGGCAGAGGCCTTGCAAACCATGGGGGACCTGATCGCCAATGGTTTCGGCGAAGATTGATATGCGCCTGTTTTCCGGTATCGCAACGTCCCCCGGCATTGCGGTCGGACGGCTGCGGGTCGTTGACCGCCAAAGCCTGACGGTTGAGGACTATTCCGTTGAGCACGACAGCATAAACAGCGAGATCGAACGGTTGCGGACCGCTATCGACCAAACCCGCACCGAGCTTGAAGCGATCAGGACACGACTCGCTGAAGATACAGGCTCCGACCACCTCATTTTCATAGAAACCCACCTGCTGATCATGTCCGATGACCGCCTGTTCAGCGAATCAGCGGCAATCATCGAAAGCTCGCTTATCAACGCCGAAGGCGCTCTGCGCCGCACCCTTCTCAAATACCGGGAATATTTCGCCGGCATTGAGGACGCGTACCTGCGTGAACGCATCAGTGACATAGAGGCGGTTATCGAAAGGATCCTGCTCACCCTGACCGGCCAGGTTCATGGGCCGATCTCCGCGGAGCATGGCCGGACCATTGTTGTTGCCCATGATCTTACGCCTCCCGATATCCTGCAAATGGAAAAGGAGGGCATCATCGGCATGGTCACGGAGGCCGGCGGCCGAACGACCCATGCCGCAATACTCGCCCGCGCGTTCCGGCTGCCGGCCGTGGCGGGGATCGACGACGTTGCCGATCCGGCGTACGACAATGCCCCGGCCATTCTTGACGGCATCAGCGGCCGCCTGATCGTGTACCCCGGCCAGGCGACCTTCCGTCGCTATCTCAAGCTGAAGCAGCGTTATGAAAACGATGAGCTGGCATTGCTCACGAGCGCCGCATTGCCCCCGGTGACGCTTGATGGCCATCGCCTTGAACTCAGGGGTAACGTGGAGGCGCCGGAAGAAGGGCAATTCGTGCTCAGCCATGGAGGGGAGGGGGTCGGGCTGTACCGCACCGAGATGCTCTTCATGAATCGGCAGGAGATGCCGGAAGAGGAAGAGCAGTACCGGATTTACAGCGCCATGCAGCAGGCCGTATTTCCCCATCCGCTTACCATCCGGACGCTGGATGCCGGCGGCGACAAGCTTTTGGCCGGAACCCGGCTCAACGTGGAACAAAACCCCGCCATGGGGGTGCGCGCCATCAGGCTGGCGCTGGCCATGCCGGATGAGTTCAAAAAACAGTTGCGCGCCATACTGCGGGTAAGCGCCAACGGCGCTACCCGCATCATGTTCCCCATGATCTCGGGCCTGGAGGAGTTGCGGCGCGCGCGGGCCTTGCTGGATGAGGCCCAAAGAGAGCTTGCGGCGGCAAAAATTCCCTTTGACAGGGCAATCCAGGTCGGTATTATGGTCGAGATACCCTCGGCAGTGACCATCGCCGACCTTCTGGCGAAAGAGGCGGACTTTTTCAGTGTCGGCACCAACGACCTGATCCAATATTCCCTTGCCATCGACCGCTCCAACGAGCACCTGGCGGCAATGTACCAGCCGCTGCACCCTGCGGTGCTCCGCTCACTGCGACAGGTGGTCGGGGCAGCCCATAAGGCCGGCATACCGGCCTGCATCTGTGGGGAGATGGCCGGGGACCCGTTTTTTCTGCCGATCCTTCTCGGACTCGGCTTTGACGAACTTTCCATGAACGCCTCTACGATCCCGCGGGTCAAACAGATGGTGCGCCGTTGCAGCAGGGAACGCGCAAAAGAGATCGCCGACGCCTGTTTTTCCTTTGCCACAGCCGATGAGATCGAAGAGTTCCTGAAAACACAGATTGCCATCCATTTCCCGACAGGTCGAAAATGATGTCCCCCATCCTCGTCCTCCGTGTTTACGCCTTTGCATTCGGCCTGGTAACCGGCTCATTCCTGAATGTCTGCATCTGCCGCATACCTAAAAACGAATCGGTCGTATTTCCACCGTCCCATTGCCCCCACTGCAATTACCGCATCAGATGGTATGACAACATACCGCTTGTGAGCTACCTGCTGTTGCGGGGCAGATGCCGCGGCTGCGGGGCGCACATCTCGCTCATCTATCCGCTGGTGGAGTTTTTAAACGGCCTTTTGACCTTGGCCCTGTTCTGGCGCTTCGGGTTTTCCCTGAGCTTTGCGGCGCTGTTTCTGTTCTGCTGTGCCCTGATGGTAATTACCTTTATTGATATGGAACACCAGATTATCCCGGACGGGATCTCCCTGTCCGGAATCGTGGCCGGCTTCCTGTTCTCCTTCTTTCTCCCCCAGCACACCTGGGTCGGCTCCCTGCTGGGGATCCTTCTGGGGGGGGGCAGCCTGCTGCTGGTGGCCTCCTGTTATCAGTGGCTGACCGGCAAGGAGGGCATGGGAGGGGGAGATATCAAGCTTTTGGCCATGATGGGCGCCTTCCTGGGATGGGAAGCCGTTTTGTTCATCATCTTTGTCAGTTCCCTGGCCGGTTCGGTGGTAGGGGTATCCATGATGCTGATCCAGAAGAAGGATTCCAAGCTGGCCATCCCCTTCGGCCCCTACCTGGCCTTCGGCGCGGTGCTGTACATCTTCTACGGCGGGCAGCTCATAAAGTGGTATCTCCACATGGGCAGTTTCGTCAGGTGATGGCGATGGCTACGGTCCGACTCAGCCTGACGGTATCCATCCTTGCATTTCTGACCTGCATGCTGCTTTTGGCATGGCTACTCTTCAGCACGCTGGCCTTCAAGACCTCCGCCAATGACCTCTATTCCCAGAAGGGCGAGTATGGCCGGACCCTGTTGGACGTCTTTGCCGCCCAATTGCCCGATGTGGTGCCGGCCTTTCCGGAGGGAATGATCTTAGCCTTGTCCCCTCCGGCGGTATTCGCCCAAAAACTGGCCGATGAGGGCGCATTCGTACGGCTCAGCCTGCTCGACGCCAACGGGAAAATCATCTTTACCGCGGGCAAGGAACCGGGCGACATCTACCTACCCTTCAGCGGTTCCCTCAAGTCTCAGGATCGGGGCGCCGTCCTGCAGGGCGGAGGGGCTGTTGCCCGCGTGATTCCTGTGGTCAGAAACGGCGTCACCGTCGGCAGAGCGGGGATCGTGCTGTCGCTTGCCGCGGAAAATGAGCGCCTGCAGCGTTCGCAGAAGCTCTTCATGGCCTATTTCGTCATCGACTTCATTCTCCTGTTGGGCATTGGTTCCTATGTCCTGTCGCAGATCGTGGTGAAACCCATCAACCGCCTCCTGGCCGCCACTGAAAAGATCACCGGCGGCCATTACGGCCAAAAGGTGCGTGTCTCCGGCAGCGCGGAACTTGTCCGCCTGGCGGAATCCTTTAACGGCATGTCCCTCTCCCTTCTCAACAAGGAACGGCAGGTCTTTGAACATGTCGCTGCCCTCGAAAGGGCCAACGAGGAGTTGCGCCAGGCACGGGAAGAGGCGGTTCATACCGAGAAAATGGCCTCCATCGGCCTTTTGGCGGCCGGGATGGCCCATGAGGTCGGCACGCCGCTGGCGTCCATCATGGGATACGCCGAGCTGCTTTCCGGCGAACATCCGGTCAATCCCGTTATTCAGGATTACGCGCAACGCATCTCAGGGGATTGCAGCCGCATCGACCGCATTGTGCGGGGACTCCTGGATTTTGCCCGGCCCAGCGGCAGCGCCGTGGAGGCCTGCGATGTCAACCATCTGGTCTCCGAGTCGCTCCAGTTGCTCGCGCAGCAGGGTGCGTTCAAGCTCATCAAGGTTGCCACCCAACCGGGAGAGCGCCTGCCCATGGCGCTGGTGGACCCCCACAAGCTTCAGCAGGTGCTGTTCAATCTGATTCTCAACAGCCGGGACGCCATGCCGGGCGGCGGGAAGCTGGCCATAAGGACCATGCGGGACGCCTGCCCGGCATTCCATAGGCAGACATCCTGCTGTCTGCGTCTGGATGTGATGGACAGCGGCGAGGGCATACCCGAGGAACATCTTGCGCGCATCTTTGACCCGTTTTTCACCACCAAGCCGCCCGGAAAGGGGAC
The DNA here is from genome assembly GCA_003151775.1 of Geobacter sp. Lineage (GTDB taxonomy): Bacteria > Desulfobacterota > Desulfuromonadia > Geobacterales > Pseudopelobacteraceae > Oryzomonas. Next base: position 18,516 of record PLYK01000079.1, read on the forward strand.
CGGCCTGGGGCTGGCCATATCAGCGCGCATCATCGAGGCCTTTGGCGGCAGGATCACCGTCAAGAGCATTCCGGGTGACGGCAGTTGCTTTACCCTGTGGCTTCCAGCCCAGGTCAAGGGAGAGGCAACATGACGGACAGACCCAAACATATCCTGATCATCGACGACGAGGAAAACCTGCGCCACATGCTCTCGGTCATGCTGACGCGCCAGGGATACATGGCCGATACGGCCGCCAACGGCGTTTTTGGCCTGGAACGTCTCGAATCGGCGATGTACGATTTTGTCCTCTGCGACATCCGCATGCCGGAGATGGACGGCAAGGCCCTCCTGGCCAGGGCGTTGGAGGCGCGCATCGCCTCGCCGTTTATCATGATGTCCGCCTACGGAACGGTGGACACCGCGGTGGAGTGCATGAAGATGGGAGCCTACGACTTCATCTCCAAGCCGTTCAAAAAAGACGAGATTGTGATGGTCTTGAAAAAGGCGGAGGAGCGGGAGCGTCTCAAGTCGGAAAACAAGCGGCTGCGGGAGCTTGTTGCCGGCAAGGAGGGCTTCTGCGGCATCATCAGCCGCAATCCGGCCATGCAGGAGATCTTCTCCCAGATCAAAAGGATTGCCGGCCTCAAGACCACCGCGCTGATCCTGGGAGAATCCGGCACCGGCAAGGAACTCGTGGCAAGCGCCATTCACACGTGCGGGAACAGGGCAAAGAAGCCGTTCGTGGCGGTCAACTGCGGCGCCATCCCCGAGAATCTGCTGGAAAGCGAGCTGTTCGGCCATGTGCGTGGCGCCTTCACCGATGCATCCGGCAACAAGACCGGCCTGTTCGAACAGGCCGACAACGGAACGCTCTTCCTCGACGAGATCGGCGAGATGCCGCCGGCCCTGCAGGTCAAGCTCCTGCGCGTGCTCCAGGAGGAAGAGATCCGCCAGGTGGGGGCCGCTGTATCCCGAAAGGTCAATGTGCGTGTCGTCTCGGCCACGTCCCGGGACCTGGAGGCGGATGTGCGCTCAGGCCGCTTTCGCGAGGATCTCTACTTCCGGCTCAACGTCTTCAGCATCAGCCTGCCGCCGCTGCGGGAGCGGATCGAGGACATCCCCATGCTGGCGGAACATTTCATTGCCAAATATAAGGCCTTTGACGGCGCCGCGCCTGCCAGGATCACCCCGGACGCCATGCGCAGGCTGACGGCATACGATTGGCCCGGCAATATCCGTGAGCTGGAAAATGTCATTGAGCGCGCAACCATCCTCTGCGTGGACGCCGCGGTCACCGCCGAATGCCTGCCGCCCAGGGTCGGCGGCGGTATGGGAACCGCGGCGGCGCACCGGCCGGACGAAAATCTCTCCATCAAGAAGGCTGAAGACGCCCTGGAGCGGGATCTCATCCGCAAGGCCCTGGCCAAGACCGGCGGCAACCGCACCAAGGCGGCCAAGATCCTGGAGATCAGCCTCCGTTCCCTGCTCTATAAGCTCAAGGAGTTCGGGATCGAGTAAGTTTCTAAAAAGTCCCCCCGCCCCTTGCGGGAGGGGGGTGGGGGAAGGCACCACATATCCAAAGACCCTAAAGGTTTTTTAAACCTTTAGGGTCTGAACCCCCGAGTAGGCAAAAAATGCGTGGTTGTTGAGGCGTTCAAGGGACCAGGTGTGAAAAAAATGCGGAGCAATCAAAATCTGTTTTGAAAAACATTTTAAAATCAATATGTTATCTTTCTTGTGTTTACGGGCACTTATTTTGCTTCACCAAAACAACATTTCCAGAAAGGAATCATCTCATGCTCAAGGTACTTGTTTCCGTTATCGCATGTGTCACCCTTTTCACCACGCCGTTATTCGCCATGGATAAAGAGGGGCACAAAAGTGACTGCACGTCATGCCACACCCTTTCGACCAAAGAGGCCTCGGAACTTCTCAAGGCCACCGGCGGAACGGTCAAATCCATCAAATATGCCCCAATAAAGGGGATGTATGAGATTCTGATGGAGAAGGACGGCAAGCAGGGTCTCGTCTATGTCGATTTTGCCAAGAAGCACATCATGCAGGGCTTCACCATCGACCTGGCAACCATGCAGCCGGTCACGGCACACACGCAGCAGGAGTTGCCCCAGCAAAAACAGCCGGCCTCCCTCGACGTCAAGACCATCCCGCTGGAAAACTCCATCGTCATGGGCAACCCCAAGGGCGCCAAAAAGATCTATGTCTTTACCGACCCGGATTGTCCCTACTGCCGCAAATTCCATGCTGAACTGAAGGCGCTCGCGAAATCGGCACCGGATGTGGCGATTTACATAATGCCGTTCCCGCTGGCCATGCATCCGGGCGCCTACGACAAGGCGCGGGCGGTCCTGGAGGCCAAGACCCTGGACGTACTGGACAACGCCTTTGAAGGCAAGGATGTTCCCAAGCCGGCAAAGGATGCCAGCAAGGCCCAGGTCGATTCCAACATCAAGTTCGGCAATGCCAACGGCATCACGGGTACTCCGACGCTGGTCCTGCCGGACGGCAAGATCATAGTGGGCGGCAGGGATGCGGATGCGTTGAAGAAGATGCTGGAAGGTAAGTAACCAGGTCCATTAGGAAAAATAACAATTGGGGGGTGAACTTATGCTATCATCATTGCGGTATATCACGGTTGTTTTCTGTTGTTTGATGCTGCATGTCACTCTCCTGGAGCGCCACGGCTTCGCCAATATGTCAACCGGCTTTCGGGTACCAGTCGATCGCGAAGCGGTCAACTGCTTTTTTGGCGCGCTGCGAAAGGATGGCAGGATAATGGTCAACATGGTCCCAGGTGCTGCCGGCATGGTGTATAGCATCACTCCGACTACCCCTGTGACGTTGAATGGTTCTCCGGTAGGACTGAATTATTTGGCAAATGGGATGCCGATTGTTTTGATCCTGAACAGACAAAAGATTGTTGACGAGATCAAGGTTAGACCGGTTGGAGGCAATTAATATGAAGCGGCTCATTACAGCAACTCTCGTGATGTTTGTGTTGGTGTTTTCTTCATTTCAAACGGTTTTAGCAGCTAGTGCTCCGTCCGCCCCGACCGCCAATCCAGCTACTTCACTCACAAGCACCAGTTTTTCCGCCAACTGGTCAGCATCTTCCGGAGCTACTTCTTACTATATCGATGTTGGCACGACCAGCGGAGGCACCGACATAAAATCCAATGTGAGTGTTAGCAGCGGTACAACCTATTCGGTTACCGGACTGACTGGAGGGATAACCTACTATTACCAAGTGAGAGCACATAACAGCAGTGGCACCAGCGGGAATTCCAACGTTGTTAGTCAGTTGACCTATTCTCCCGCTCCGGTTGCAACAGCCGCAACCACATACCTTCCCGACGGCAGCGGATTCACGGCAAACTGGAACGCATCGACCTCAGCGACAGCGTATGCTCTTGATGTATCAAACAATAGTAGCTTTCCCACCAGCTATTATACTACCACTTATCCAAGCGTAACCTCCGCAACCGTCACGGGTCTTTTGCCAGGGACAAACTATTACTACCGGGTCCGCGCTATCGACAACTCGGGAACCAATCCGACCAACTCTAACGTCATCACCGCATTGACAATCCCGGCCGCGCCGGTGCCTACCGGCCAAACAACAACAACCACCACCTCTTTTAAGGTCACATGGACAGCTTCCCCCACCGCTACAGGGTATTATCTCGATGTGGCAACGGACAGCGGCTTTGTCAACATGCTGGCCGGTTACAATAATTTGAACGTTAATAACGTTACCTCGTATACCGTGACCGGTGTCACCCCGGTCACTAACTACTACTACCGCGTGCGCGCCTACAATGGGAGCGGCACCGGTAACTCTTCAGCCGGCACATATGTTGACTATATCGCGCCGACGCTGGTCAGCCTGACGGTTGGAACAAGCAGCTCCGATGCTAATCCGGTGTTGATCAGCAATGGGATAAGCTTTAACGGGGGGCCGTATATCAGAACAGCCACTCCGTATCTGACTGCCACCTTCAGCGAACCGGTGCTCGGAGTTCAATATAGCGTCGCGAGTCAAGGCATCACGCTGACAAATTCCGGCGGAACTATAAAAGCCCTGGCAACACCGTACACACCGGCCAACAGCACCACAGCAACCCCCGGAAGCGCCGGAAGCCCGTCGTCAGCGACGTTTCAACCGGCTACGGCCCTGGCAACCACCACATGTGCAACGTCGAAGTATACCGTCACATTCTCCGGCGGTCAAACCACCACCACCATTCATGATGCTGGGTCGACTACCCCGACGTACGATAACGCCATGACATCGGCCGGCCCATTCTCCTTTACCGTTGATACGACCAATCCGACAGTCAGTTCCGTATCACCTGCGACCGGCGCGACCGGGATAGCCGTCACCCAGGCTGTCACGGTTGTGTTTACGGAAAATTGCTCTATGGATTATACCGGCTATAACTCTACAAATATCCAGTTGACCAATAGCAGCGGAACGGTGATTCCTGTCGCAATTGCCTGGTCTCCGTCTGCTCCCTATACGACGTTGACCTTGACACCCGCTGCCAATCTCGACTACAACACTACCTATACATTGACACTTAACAACATTAAAGACGCCGCCGGAAATTTGTTGAGTGGAACCGGTTCGTTTACTTCCCAGTTCACAACTCAGGAACTAAGCGCCTCAGCCTATAGTGTTATTCCATCGTTTCTCTCCTCGCCGGTTACGCCGAACGTGCTGATTGTCCTGGACAACTCCAACAGCATGGATGAGACCCTCAACACCGGGGACGCCATCGGCTCATTCAACTGCACCGACCCGAATAATTCGAATACCTGCAGCCGGTCCGTGCTTGCCAGGCAGGCATTGATCAACCTGATCAATACCTATGCCGGCAAGATAAATATCGGCTTGATGTCCTACTACCTGCCGGACGCTACCAGTAAATCCTGGTACGTTTACAACAATTTCTACTTTGTTTCGTATGACCCGCGCACCTATTGCGGCATAATTCCCCCGCCCACGGCATGTTACAATTACTGCTTAAATGAAAATCCCCAATCGGTGCCCAACACGGACTATGGATTCGGTATTGCAGGCACGAATTATACCCCGTCTGCGAATGAAGCGGCTTGTGACAATGCCTGCCGCGGCAATGACCCGAATTACACCGGAATCTTCAATGCCAATTTTCAGGCAAACTTCAGGGAGCCGATCATAAACGGGTCATCCGACTCTAACGGCAGCGCTCCGGGCGGCGCGAAACGCGCGAACTACTGCGCCAATATCTACCCGAAAACAGTTGCCTATAATTACACCGATAATTCGGGGCATACCGGAACATTGTACCACAGCATTGTAGGCACGTTTTATTCTACTAGCAACTCACAGGGAACGGCCTTCCTGAACGCCGAGAGCCCGCAGGGGACGCCGAACTACAGTACGAATGAGAGTCATACCAGTTCGTCAAACTACTATTACTACCAGAATAAAGTGACGCCCAACACGTACCCGTATAATATAGGGTACTCATCACCCTTTAATAATTCTGCATTTCAGGGAACGGATGACGACCTGGCAAATGGTTTCCTGAATTATGGTCAGTCGAACATGTGGTATCCTCCGTATAATGGAGCAGCGGCACCCACATGGTCGGCGAACCCGTATACGGTGTCCAGTGGCATGACCGGTGGTTTTCTGCACGTGCCGGCAGCAATCAATAATCCGAGCAATAATACGCAACTGAACGCATTATTGAATAAACTCGGGGCCAACGGCTTCAAGAATGATGCGACTGACTATATGGCTTGCTCATCATCCGGCTCCAATGCAAATCGCTGCAGCTACATCGTGAACGCCGGCCCCACCCCCACGGCATCAACATTGCAAAATGCTATCGATTATTTAAACGGAACATTAGCCGCCGGAAGAACACAAGCCAATTCCACTCCGAGCACGCCCATTCAATACAGTTGTCAGAAGTCCTTTATTATCTACGTAACAGATGGCCTGCCGAGTGTTGATAACGGCGCCGGGTCTGTTACCGATGCAACCGCGCTTGTAACCGGAAAAGACGCCAGCGGTAACCCGGTAACCGTGCCGGGAGGCACTGCACTGGACAAACTGAAGCTACTGCGCTGCCCGGCCAGTCCGATTGCTGGTGTCAATTGTGGAGTTGCTCCCACGATAAACGGCGCGCAAGTCAAATCAGACGTCATGACCTATGTTCTCGGATTGGCTATGACACCCAAGGCTGGTACGCTGCTCGACCAAATGGCTGTGACCGGCGGTACGGCGACTGCGGCCGGCCATGCCTACTATGCCAATGACCCGACCTCATTGAACAACTCGCTGATAACCATTTTTCAAAATATACTTGCGCAGCTTTCAGCCGGTACAGCCGCGTCGATTCTCAACAATAGCGAGGGTAGCGGCGCCAACCTGCTGCAAGCGGTCTTCTACCCGAATAAGACATTTGACTCGAACACGCAGTGTGGATGGACCGGCGAAATGCAGAATCTGTGGTATTACGTGGATCCGTCCCTCAATAATTCCACAATTCGGGAAGATACAAACAATGATGACGAATTGAATCTGAAATACGATAAGATTGTCCATTTTTATTTCGATAACACCCAAAACAAGACATTGGTGAATATTTATTCGGATGCAAACGGAGATGGCATAGCTGATTCGACTACACCGGACAGCACCGTTGCTCCGGACTATGTCAAAAGTCTTTGGAAAGCCGGCGTACTATTGTGGAGGCGAGATGTTACCGCAGACCCGAGAACGATTTACACCGGCCTGTTTTCATCAGCCGGCGCCACGCCAAGTCTGTTGGCGCTCTCGCTGTTCAACACAAATCCGAATCTGGATCTACTGCAAATACCTGCTGCGCTCACATTGGTCCAGAGACAGGCTAAAGCCACAACGCTGATCAACTGGGTTTACGGCTCAGATCAAGGCAATGACTCCGATGGTACCGTGTACCGGGCGCGCACGATCACCATGAACACCTGTTCGAATGACATGTCGTTGCGGTGCTCGACGAACAGCGACTGCCTGATTAAAGGCGTTGCCGGAACCTGCAGCAGTCTGAATAGCGAATGGAGGCTGGGTGACATTATCTCATCGACACCAAAGCTTGTCGCGAATGTGAAGCTGAACAGCTATGACCTTATGGCGCCGAGCGGCTATAGCGATACGTCATACGCCGGTTTTACAACAACCACAACGTACCAGAACCGGGGAATGGCCTTCGTCGGGGGCAACGATGGCATGCTGCACGCATTTAAATTAGGCACCCTTCAGGAACTAACCGGAAGATATGACAAGACACAAATCACCGGCACGAATCTTGGCCGCGAAGAATGGGCTTATGTCCCCCAAAGTGTTCTGCCGTATCTGACGTACTTGACAAGCGCATCCTATCAGCATATTTACCTTGTAGATAAAACCCCCACTGTCACCGATGTTAGCATTGGCCTTCCGACCGGGTGTTCCACGGATTATTCCGCCTGCGCCAAAGACCCGACGACGTGGCGCACAGTACTCATTGGCGGCATGGGCATTGGAGGCGCCGTTAAATTGGATGCCGATTCATGCACGGCGCCGGCTAACTGTGTAAAGACCCCTGTCACGGATTCCAGGTTTCCGGGAATCGGCCTGTCATCTTATTTTGCACTAGATGTCACTAACCCGGAAGCGCCTAAATACCTATGGGAATTCAATGGTGACCCCAGCAACTCAAATTTTCTCGGATACACCACAACAGGGCCGGCAATCGTCCGTATCGCCATGAAGGACTCTAACGGGAATCCAGACAACACCAAAAACGGCAAATGGTTCGCAGTGTTTGCGTCCGGACCAACCGGGCCGATCAACACGACCCTGCAGTCCTTTTTGGGTCAATCAGACCAGAACCTGAAAATCTTCATTGTAGATCTGGCTACCGGAACTCTGGTCAAGACGATCGACACCCTCATCCCAAATGCATTTGCCGGCACTCTCAGCACCAACGTGATCGATGTCGACCGCGCCAATTCGTCGTCACAAGGTTTCTACAGTGACGACGCCGTGTACATAGGTTACACGCAATTGGACTCGACAACGGGTACCTGGACAAAAGGCGGTGTCCTTCGTTTGTTGACTCAGGAAAGTTCCGATCCCGGGAGTTCGAGTTCGACAAAACAATGGCAGTTGAGCACGCTGATCAGCGGCATCGGACCGGTCACAACCGCTGTGGCAAAACTGCAGGACAGGGCGAATGCAAACCTTTGGATTTATTTCGGAACCGGCAGATATTTTTTCAAAGGAGATGATCCGACAACAACGACACAAAAATTATACGGCGTTAAAGAGCCATGCTACAACACAAATAATAAATTCAACCTCTCGTGCACCTCGTCTGTGACAACTGCAACCACCACCAATTGCTCCACTGTGTTGGGAAACGCAACCGGTCTGTGCGACCAATCGGGTACGACATCGACCGCTCCTTCATTAACATTGGACGGCACTATTGCAGGATGGTTCATTACACTGGACGCCGCGGGCGGCACATCCTACTCGGAGCGTGTGATCACGGACCCGGTCGCGTTGACCAACGGCAACGTATTTTTCACGACATTCAAACCAAATTCGGATGTGTGCGCCTTTGGCGGTAATTCACTGATCTGGGCGCTGAACTATAACACCGGCGGAGTACCGCGGAGTGCAACGATGCAGGGGACCGCGCTGATGCAATCCTCAACCGGCGCATTCGCTGAACTCTCATTGGCATCGGCATTTTCAAACCCCGGAAATAGCCGGCTGGATGGACGTCGTTCGTCAGCAACGATTCAAGGGGTACCACCAACACAACAAGGTCTCGTATTGGTAAAGAATCCGACACCGGTAAAGAAATTTCTGCATGTGCGGGAAAAATAAATGAAAAATGCTGGATTTACACTGGTCGAATTATTAGTAGTAATTGGGCTTATCGCTATTATTTCGGCAATCGCTACGATGAATTTCAACTCATGGCAGAAAAAAGCCCAGATTGAAAGCCAAACCAGAACATTATTTGCGAGTTTGAATCAGGCCCGCATTGACGCCATGCAACATAAACTGCCGAGGAGCATTGTGTTGTATCCGAATATGTATACGTATCGCCAATACACATCTGAAAATGAGGCTCGTGCCGCCGGCAAAGTTATTCAGACACAACCTGTGGCATACACACTGACTGAAATCTCGGGGCCGGCCGACAATATAACGCTCTTCGATGTCAGAGGCTACACCGATGACACCGGAACAATCCAGATAAATCCAGCCGGTACCTCCGCGGCGGTTGACTGCGTCTTCGTATCCACCGGACGAACAAACATAGGGAAAATGGCAAATGGCGCATGCACAATTAATTAACAGGTCCGGGTTCACCCTGATCGAATTCCTGGTTGCAATAGTTATCCTGATGGTCGGGATGCTTGGGTTATTGCAGGGAGTAAATGTTTCCATCAACGCCGGCCGGCAAAATCAGCTTCGCAACGAGGCCTCGCTTGTGGCGGACCAATGGCTTGCAACTGAACTTGCGAAAGGTTTCAATAATGTGTCCACAACACCTCTATCCGGGAATGCGTATTCGTCTCGACGAATAGTGAATGGTTTTGTAAATTTTTCCGTGGCGCGATCCGGTGCGGTGTTTCAGAAATCGAAATCAGTTCAGTTCCAAGTCTCCTGGTATTACCGTGGAGCGAGATATGTCTGCAACGCAGGCGGGGTAGCGAGTAATACAAAATGATGAGCGACAGCCAGGCAATGTTTCGGCAAAAAAGCGGCTTTACCCTGATTGAGCTTGTTGTGGTGATGGCGCTCTTCATTACGGTTCTCCTAATCTCGGCCAGCGCATTTAATACCATACTGCAGAACGCAACGAAACTGTTCAAGAGCGAGGAAAGCAATATTGAAGGCATTGTCGGGCTTGAGATGTTTCGCCACGATCTGCAGCAGGCAGGATACGGTCTCTATACGGAGCCCTTTACGTATGCAAGCGAAGCTGCCAGCTCATTGCCGGCACTCAACAACGACTCGCCCAACAATGTCCCTCGTCCACTGGTGTTCCTGACTAAAACTCTCGACGGCACAATGTCAGTGGATTCAAATACTCCGCTGGTTAATTCCGATTATATTTCAATCAAAGGTACCTCTCTCAGCCGTGCGCCTGCTGCACAAAAATGGACGTACCTCAACATCGATACAAAGACTGTTACTCCGCACTCCTGGCCATCGGCGGCAGAGAACTTCGCAACGAGCGACAATGTGGTAGTGCTTCTAAAACAGTTTGACACCGCACAACGGTCCACATTGATACCCAACCAAACCGGCGGGTTCTCCTACAACTTCGGAAACTCGGTCTTTGCGAATCTTTCGTCGCAAATGAGCGGCATGTACGCAGTCTACGGCATCGATAGTGTGAACCTACGGTTTCCCTTTAACCGTACTGATTATTTTGTGGCTACTCCGGCGTCGGCCGCGCAACTTCCATCCTATTGCGCTCCTGGAACCGGGGTCCTCTACAAGGCCACCGTCAATCAAGCCGATGGCAATTTAACCTATCTTCCTGTCCTGGATTGCGTCCTCGGTATGCAGGTCGTGCTTGGCTGGGACACAACCGGCACTGGTCTCATCGATACCTGGTCCAGCTCAGATGGTTCTGCTGTTAACGGTCTCGCCACAACATCTGTCGTGCAAAGTGCCTTGGGCTCAGCCAATAACAATTCGCTCTCAACCGTACCTAATATTCGCAGCAGCCTGAAAATGGTCAAGGTATACGTTCTGGCGCAAAACGGCAGGAAAGACCCCGATTATATCAGCACGTCGCCACTGCAAGTCTGTGATACCGGCGAAACGAGTCTTACTCTACCAGTCGGCCTAACCTTGACACCGGCACAGTTGAGTTATCGCTGGAAGCTTTACCGGATTGTTGTCAGGCCCAAAAACCTGTTGGCGAATCAGTAGCACATTGCCGGGGAAATTAATGCGCAACTACCTAAAGTATATCTCATCACAATCATTGCCGCGTCCTCGGAAACTACTGGGTGACACGAGCGGGTTTGCATTGGTTACCGCGCTGATGTTTACTCTCATCTCATTGACTATAGTGTCGGCGTTGCTGTACATCATGACCCAGAGCACCAAGGTTTCCGGCGCAAACAAACGTTACAAAACCGCCATCGAGGCAAGTTACGGCGGAGCAGAACTTTTTACAAAGGACATACTGCCGTTCTTAATGCAAAATCAGAATTTGACAAACACTGCCCTTGCAACACTTGCCAATACAGCATTTAACGCCGTGGGCTTGCAACTGACTAACGTAAATGCCGCTTGCTTGCAGTTAAAACTATTGAATCCTTCGCCGTGGAGTTCGGTAGCGAATTGCAGCAACAGTTCAAAGCCGACGGACAACCCGGATATGACGTTCAAGCTTTTATCCAATACCGGCAATCCTTACACGATCTCCGCAAAGATAGTTGAAACAAAGGTCGGAAATTCAGATGTCAGCGGTTTGCAACTTGAGGGGGGCGGTGTATCCGAAACAAGTCCTGGGATAACACCAATGCATAATCCCTATATTTACCGTCTTGAAGTACAAGGCTCGCAATCCACGACTTCAGAACGGGCAAACATCGAGGTGCTCTACGCGTACTAATGAGAGGAGCAGTTGCTTCAACAAAATTTGACTATCTCGTTCTGCATTAACAATAACTTAAAGTGATACATACAAATAAACGCTTGACAAATAGCCACATACATGATTTGTAAACAATATTGCATTGTTGATGATCTTGATTGCCTGGGAGGGATTGTACTGTGCGCAGAAAGATGCCCTGTAGTGTGCTTGTTCTGTTTGTGATTGCTGCCTGTGTGCAGCTCCTTTCGTTTCCCGGCCTTGAAGGTTATGCCTTTGCCGCATCCGGCCAATCATCCCCCCCGAAAGCGTCCTGCGTTACCGCCGATTGCCATGGGAAAATGGGCACCGAGAGGTATGTGCACGGTCCCGTTGCAACGGGCGACTGCACCTTCTGCCACAAGCCGACGGGAAAGCATGCGTTTACAGCGATTAATGACACGGGCAAGCTGTGCGCCGAGTGCCACGAGCGGCTTGATACCCACAAGTACGTACACGCCCCGGTCAAACAGGGGAAATGCTTCACCTGCCACGATTCCCACCAGTCCCCCAACAAATTCCAGCTTCGCGCGGCCGGGGCGGAACTCTGCTTCAAGTGCCATGACCGGTCCATAATGAAGGGCAAGTTCGTCCATGGGCCGGTTGCCGTCGGAAGCTGCTCCACCTGCCACGACGTGCACCAGGCGGATTTCCCCAAGTTGCTGCGGACGACCGTCAATGCCGTCTGTTTCGAATGCCATGCCGATAAGGCCGAGGCATTCAAGAACAAGAAGTTTACCCACGTCCCGGTCCAGAAGTCCTGCACCCAGTGTCACGACGCCCATAGCGGCGCGTTCCGGTACACCCTCAAAGCCGATGGTTCAGAGGATCTCTGCCTTACCTGCCACAAGGAAAAGCAGGCGGATATCAACTCGGCAACCGTGAAGCACAAGGGGCTCGTGACGGAAAAGAAATGCCTTGCCTGCCATGACCCCCATGTGTCCGATTACGTCAAACAGTTGACCATGCAGCCGGCGGACCTCTGCATGAGCTGCCATAACAAGGAGTATGTGTCCGGTACGAAGCGCGTGGCAAACATGAAGGCCCTGCTGGATACCAATACCGAACTTCACGGCCCGATAAAACAGAAGGATTGCTCGGGGTGCCACAACACCCACGGCTCCAACAATTTCAGGATCCTGCGCGAAAACTTCCCACCGGTTTTTTATGCCGGCTATAACCAGGAAAACTACAAACTCTGTTTCATGTGCCATGAAAAATCCCTGGCCGACAACGAACGGACAACGAAATTGACCTCCTTTAGAAACGGGGATCAAAACCTGCATTTCGTCCATGTCAACAAGACGGTGAAGGGGCGCACCTGCCGGGCATGCCATGATGCCCATGCGACCAACAACGCGCGCCACATCCGGGATTCGGTCCCCTTCAACGCCTGGAAGCTGCCGGTCGGTTTTGAGAAGACCGCTGATGGCGGACAATGCCTTCCCGGATGCCATAAGCTGTTCGCCTACGACAGAAAACATGCGGTAAAGAATCAATAAACCTAAAAACGGCTGTTATTAACCACAAAGACACAAAGGGCACAAAGAAATTTATGTAATCCGACACAAAAAGGCAAAACCTGAAAAGGCATATGGAACTGGGATGAATAGGATAAACGCCGATAGATTCTAATCCCGATTAAATTCTGGTTTTGACGTTATCGGCGTTCATCCTATTCATCGGCGGTTACATGAATTTGATGTTGATTTTGATAATAAAGATTCGAACCAATCAGGTGAAAGACTTTGGTAAGACAACTGACTGATTTTCCATCGCGTTCTTTGCGTCTATGCGGTTCAAATGCTTTTTTTAGGATAATGGCGGCCGCCTGCCTTGTTGCCGCACTCACTTCCCCATACTCCTTTGCCGCGGAGGGGAGGGCGCCCCAAGGGTCTGCCCCGGAAAAAGAGCCGCCAACCGCCACCGGCCCGGCAAACCCAAGCTCACAGGAGAATGAGATTCGCAGCGTGCGCGAGCGGATAGCGAAGTCGCCGGATGATGTCCTCCTGTATGTGCGTCTCGGATACCTGCTGCTGAACGCCGGTGCGCCGGCAGAGGCGAAAACGGCCTTTGACGAGGCACTGAAACGCAACGAACATTCCCATGCCGCCATGACAGGGGAGGGGATTGTCCTGGCCCGCGCAGGCAACCTCAAGGAGGCTGAGCAGGTATTGAAGGCGGCCCTGGTGCGCAACCCTGATCCGGTCAGGACACTCTACGAGCTGGGGCTTGTGTATGAAAAAGCGGGCGATCCTGAAAAAGCGCTGGCAGAGTATAAAGAGGGCATAGCCAAGTACCAGCTGGGAAGAAAGTAACGACCCGATCCCGCCGATTTCACCCACCTCATTATGATTTTCACTACCTATTAGAAGGAACGATGACTAGGCTCCCCAACAACTTTTGGCTTTTCTTGAGAAGAACGGCGCTTTTGGCAACGTTCGTTGCCGTTTATGGCATATTCCTGTACACCCCGGCGGCCGCCACGTTGCAGCAACTCCAGGTCGGCATGGAAGCCCCTGATTTTTCCCTTCCGCTCATCTCCGGCGAGAAGAAGTCGTTTGCCGACCTGAAGGGGGACAAGCTGACTGTTCTGGTGGTCTGGTCCACATGGGACAAGAAATCGGAAAAGGCCCTTGCCCGGATGCAGAAGCTGTATCAGAAGTACCATGACAAAGGGCTGGCGGTTGTGGCCATCAATGCGGATGGCCGGAATGATTCAGATAGCGCCATTGCCCAGATCCGCTCGACGGTCGAGAGGCTAGGTCTTACCTATCCCGTGCTCATCGACAACGGTCTCGACTTTTTTCACGAAATCGGCATCATAGCGCTCCCCACGACAGTCATCGTGGACAGGGAGCGGATCATCAGGTATGAACTTTCCGGCTACCCCCTGGTCGGCTCGGAAGAGATGGCGGACTTCGTGACGGCTTCCATTGAAGGCACAAAGCCGGCCATGGCGGAGAAAAAGGGGTATCAGCCCAACAAGAGTGCGCTTCGGTTCTACAACATGGGCAAGAACACCCTGAGATCGGGGCGCATGGCCGAGAGCGCCGAGATGTGGTTCAAAAAATCCGCTGAGGCCGATCCGAACTTCGTCCTCCCCCATATCAGCCTTGGCATGTTCTATCTGCAGCGGGGCGACAAGGCGCTGGCCGGGGCCCAGTTCAAGGAGGCCCTTGCGAAAGAGCCGAACCATGTCATTGCTCTGTGCGAATCGGCGCTTTTGTTGATTGACGACAACCGTCCGGCAGAAGGCCAGGCCTTGCTGGAGAGTGCCCTGAAGGTGGACGAATCCTACACGCCCTGTTACTATTATGCCGGTTTTGCTTACGGAAGGCAGGACAAGCTGGAGCAGGCGCTGAAGATGTTCGACGAGGCGGAGCGGATCAACCCGCTGGACTATAACCTGTATGTGTACAAGGGGCGGGTATTCGAAGGGCAGAAGAAGCAGCAGGAGGCAGTGGCCGCCTACAGGAAGGCACTGGAAACCATCCTCCGGATCCACTAGCAATTATTTTTTTTGATATTCGAGGATAAAGGCCTTCTCTATGTCGGTTGCCTTAACATCCAGACTGGTCAGGGAAAGATAACGAAGCCCTCCTTCGATCGTGTTTTCACACACGCTGAGCGGTCCGTCATGCGGGTCCCTGACCTCCTCGTTCTGTGTTCCGATCACCAGCAGGGTGTTATCGTAGAGCGTCCCTTTGATATTGATCTTCTGGTTGGCGCGCTCATCGGTCTTTAAGCGCATGGCCATGATGCGGTCCGTCAGGGATGCCCTTTCCCGGCGCGACTCCTCGATCTCCTTAAGCGATGATGTCTGCCCGATCTGCTTGTGATTTTTTGCAAGTTCATCCATGAGTCTTTCGAGTTCCTCTGCGTCATGATAATCGACGCCGACGGTCAGAGTTGTCCTGACCGAGGCCAGCGATCCGATCTTTTTGGCCTCAATCCCTCCCAAGGCGGTATAGCAGCCTCCGGCAATCGCCCCTTTGTTGACAATGATCCTGCCCAGGGTCTTGACGATGCAGTTATGCAGTTCCACCTCGACAACGAGATCACCAGCGCATTCGATGATGCTGTCGTGGATGAATTGCGCCTTGATGCTGCTGCCGCACACGATAGTCCCCTTGCCTCGGCCATCCATGCCGCAGAGGGCAATGTCTCCGCCGCTCGTTATGGCGCAGTTCCCTATATTGCCGCTGACGCGCAGCCCTTTGGCGGCACTGACGCCGAAATCATCGAGCACATCGCCCCGCACCTCCACCACACCGTTGAAAATGATCGAACCGACCCTGAAGTTGACGTCTCCGGCCACAACGTACTCTTCTTCAACGGATATCTCCCCGGAGACCAGGCAAACCCTGCCGGCAGCGGCGGAAACAAGCCGCTTCCCGTTGTCCTCGGCGGTGACGTTTTTGCCGATCTTGAGGGCCAGGGGCTTGCCGGGCAGAGGTGGAAGGTTCTCACCGGTCACCCCCCTGCCGGCGGCTCCGGGTTCGGGGGGGATGATGCGGGCGATTTCGTCGCCCGGCATAACGTTGATAAATGTCTGGACCTGGTGCAGGTCAATGTCTCCCTTTTCGTCACCAACCGTTTGGACCGGGACGGATGGTTGCACCGTATAGGACAGCCAGCCGTCGATGCCGTTGACGGCCGGAGTGCCGGTTGCCATCGCCACATTGCGCAGTGATTGTCCGGCAGCGGCATTGACCGCAAAGGTGTTGAGGGAGTCTTCGTCAAGGCCTTCTTTCACTCCGGTAGCGGCGAGGTAGCCATTCAGCTCATTCCGGGTCATCATGGAGCCCTGCTGGCGCGGCACATAGCTGCATCGGCATTCCAGTTTGTCCTTGGATATGGCAACGAACAAGCTGTAACCGAGTTTTTTGTATTCTTTGCCCGGAATACTTTCCTTGGCCCCATCTTGTGCGGAGGTGTCGTTCACCATGACTTGTGGCTCCGTTCGCTACTTCGCAGCCGCTTTGACCATCAGTTCGCTGACCAGCTTCGTGAAGCGAAGCGGGTCCTTGATGGGCGAACCCTCGGTCAGGAGGGCCTGGTCGTAGAGCAGGTCGGCATAATCGCCTATGGTGGGGGCATCCTTTTCTTTTGCGTGGAGTTCTGCCATGGCCTTGAGGATGGCGTGATCCGGGTTCAGCTCCAGGATGCGTTTGGATTCGGGTACGCTCTGGTTGAGCGACTTCATGATGCGTTCCATGTTGGCGTTCATGCCGTATTCATCGGCAACCAGGCAACAGGCGCTGTCGGTCAGCCGGTTCGAAAAGCGTACCTCCTTGACCTTGTCCTTCAGCCGGTCCGTTATGAGTGAAATAAGGCCGGAGAACTCTTTCTGGGCCTCTTCGCGTTTTTTCTCCTTTTCTTTCTTCTCCTCCTCACTGTCGATACTGATGTCACCGCGGTCAACCGCTTTAAGCTGTTTGCCGTCGTACTCGGTGAGCGATTGAACCACCCACTCGTCAACCGGGTCGGTCATGAACAATACCTCGAAACCCTTTGACCGGAAAACCTCCAGATGCGGCGATTGCTCCAGGGCCTCTCGGCTGGAGCCGGTGATGAAGTAGATTTCCTTCTGTGCCCCGGGCATGCGTTCGACATACTCTTTCAACGACACAAAGGAGCCGTTATCGGTCCTGGTGCTTTCGAACAGCGCCAGGTCCTGGAGCTTCTCCTTGTTGGCAAAATCGAAGTGGATTCCTTCCTTGATTACCTGGCCGAATTCCTTCCAGAACGCCACATACTCATCGTAGCTCTTGTCCTTTACCTCGGACAGTATGGAGAGGACCTTGCCGACCAGGTTCTTCTGGATGCGCTTGATCTGCACGTCCTCCTGCAGGATTTCGCGGGAGACATTGAGCGGCAGGTCGGAAGAATCCACCACCCCTTTAACAAAGCGCAGGTAGTCGGGGATCAACTCCTCGCACTTGTCGGTGATGAACACCCGTTTGACATAGAGTTGCAAACCCTTTTTGCGGTCGGCGAAGAACATGTCGAACGGTTTGCGGGCCGGCAGGTACAGCAGGGCCTTGAACTCGCTGGTGCCTTCGGCCGAGAAGTGGATGGTGCGGAAGGGTGCGTCGAAGTCATGGGAGATATGTTTGTAGAACTCGGTGTACTCCTCTTCGGTCACATCGCTTTTGGAACGCGCCCAGATGGCCTTCATGGAGTTGAGGGTTTCCTCTTCCGTCTTCTCGATGGCGCCGGCCCCTTCGATCTCCTTGCCGTCCACCCCCTTGGGCACTTCGGTACGGGTGACGTCCATCACCACCGGGTACTGGATGTAATCCGAGTATTTTTTGACAATGGAGCGGATCTTCCATTCATCCAGGTACTCTTTGAATTCTTCCTTCAGGTGCAGGATGATCTCGGTGCCGCGCCGTTCCCGGCTGCACTCCTCGATGGTATAGGAACCATCGCCGGTGGATTCCCAGCAGCACCCCGCCTCGATGGAGCCGGCTGTGCGCGTGAAGAGCGTAACCTTGTCGGCAACCATGAATGAGGCGTAAAAGCCGACCCCGAACTGGCCGATCATTTCCGGATTGTCGGTGGATGCCTTGTCCTTGAGGCTCTGCATAAAGGCCTTGGTGCCGGAGCGGGCGATGGTGCCGATGTTCTCTTCAACCTCGGCCATGCTCATGCCGATGCCATTGTCATGGATGGTCAGGGTGCCTGCATCCTTATTGGGGATGAGTTTGATCTTCCAGTCGCTGTTTCCCTCCAGCACCGTTTCGTTGGAATGGGCTTCAAAGCGTACCTTATCGATGGCGTCGGATGCATTGGAGATCAGTTCCCGCAGAAAGATGTCGCGGTTGGAATAGAGGGAATGGATGACCAGGTCGAGAAGTTGCTGCACCTCGGTCTGAAACTGCTTGGTGGTCTTGGACATGCGTATATGCTCTCCTTTATGGGATGGGATCGATACAAAAGCAACGTAATCATCACTGGGGAATTTTTCAAGGGGGGAAGTTTTCATAATGCGGGCCGCGTCACAAGCGGCACACGCCGGATGCAAATCCAATAAACCGTAGGGGCGATCCCAACGGGTCGCCCTTGGTGCAATGGGCAACTACGGTGGATATTGCAGAAAAGGCGTGTGAGCCGTTGGCGTCGCCCCTACGATCAAATTTGTAATGTATGACAGGGGATGCGGGCTGGGGTAGTGGATTTTTCCTGTCAGTAGGGTACAATAGTATCAACTACGCAAAAAAGGAGGATGATCATGGAGTGTAGAGATAATAAGGTTGCAGCGGCGGCATTGCTGATAGTTGCGGGTGGGATCCTTGGGGCCGGGCTGGCGCTGCTTTTGGCGCCACAGTCCGGTCGGCGCACCCGCCGGGATATCTCGCGCTATGCCGGCCGTGTCAAGACCCGGGCCGATGAAGCCGTGGAGGACCTTACCACCAATATCAACGACCTTGTTGAGTCCATCGGCGAAAAGACCGATGAACTGGTTGAAAAAGGTAAAGATGTGGCCGGGGGCGCCCGCAAGGACCTGATGCGATTGATCGAAGAGGGCGCATCGCGCCTTGAGAGGTTTCGCACCAAGCTGAGCAGGATGTAGCTTACTTTTGGTTTTGAGCTGGGGGAGGAGCATTTTGCTCTTCCTCCTTGGCATCCGGGAGCAAGGTTATGTCGCCGAAGTAGCCGGTTGACGACTCATGGGTGTTGTCGCTGTCGGTCATGATGGCGATTGCGCCGGCCTTGGGGGACTCCTCGCCAAAGGCTGTGCGATAGTCATCGGCAAAATTGCGGCTATGGACGGTCCATTGTCCTGCCTGTTCATCACCGCCATCCACTGCGATCATGGCCGCATTCTTCGAGTAGGGGCTGCGGATGCTCTCCCCCTTGCGCAAGACATTGCCCCAGACATACTCAATAGCACGGGTCCGGGAAAACAATCCCCTGGGAAACACCACGTAGAGGCGGGCTGCAAAGTCGTGCCCGTCCTTGGTCCTCTCGTTGCCCTTCCTGACCGTGTGATCGATCTTCCATGACCACATGACAATCGGGTAGGTCTTGGGATCGATATCGATCTTGTAGAGCAATCCCGAAGCCGAATCGTTGCTCTTCCCCATCAGAACGGTTTTTCCGTTGTCCTTTACAAAGGCGTACGTTGATTTTTTTGAGCCGAAAACGGTCTGTTCTTTCCATCCCGTGAGCTCTGCCGAGCTGAACTTGCCGATACGCAGTTCGGGTTCGGCTGCCGGGGCGGGCAGACTGGCCAGGAATGAAACCATGATAACGGTTATGCGTATCGTCCGGTAAGGTAGCATTGAGGTTAACCTTTCGAGATGGTGACGGTTGTTTCACCGTCACCGGGGATCAGGGCGCTGAAGTACTCGATCGAGGCGAAGGCGGGTGAGGGTTTCGGCCGAATCGCGGAACTGAAACGGCTGATGTACACCAGGTATCCGATGCCGTACTGCTCCGCCGTGGCAAGGTTGGTTTCACTGTCTTCTCCCAACAGGGTTCGGCCGGGATCATAGCTTACGAACCTCTGGAGCGCTTCCCAGAAGCGGCGATCTTCCTTGGGCAGGCCGACCTGATGTGCCGAGACGATGCCGTCGAAGTATGCCCCGATACGGGTGGTTTTCATCTTCAGGTCCAGGGTCTTGGAATGGGCGTTGGTCACCAGCCAGATGTTTTTGCGGTGCTGCCTCAGAAACAGCAGGAATTCCAACACAAAGGGATGAACGGCTATCAGGTGCTCTACCTCCCGTTTGAGCTGGGGGATGTCGAGCCTCAGGCGCTGTGACCAGTAGTCCAGATCAGTCCAGTTGAGGGTTTGTTCCTGGGATTTGAACAGGGCGTGCAGTTGCGTCCGGGCATGGTCGATACTCGTGCCGTTTCGGGCGGCCCAACGTTTGGGAACGTGTTCCAGCCAGAAATGGTCGTCGAAGTGTCTGTCCAGCAGGGTCCCGTCCATATCCAGGAGGACGGTGTCGATGGTGTTCCAATCAATAATCATGAACGTAATGGGCGCGTTATTTTCTTATCTTGATCATGGAAACAGATCCGCTTCCTTGAATCGTGTGCCGTCGCGGTCCTTGGCGGAAACGGTCGGCGCTTCGGCGGCAAGGGGCCACGCGATTGCCAGGTCGGGATCGTTCCAAACGATGCAACGTTCATGTTCCGGCGCCCAGTAGTCGGTGGTCAGGTAGAGAAACTCGGCATACTCCGAGGTGACGAAGAAGCCGTGGGCAAACCCCGCCGGCACCCACATCTGGAGCTTGTTTTCCGCGGAAAGGCGGGTCCCGTACCAGGCGCCGAACGTGGGTGAGCTGCGGCGGATATCCACCGCCAGGTCGAAAACCTCGCCGGAGACGACCCGCACCAGTTTTCCCTGGGGATGCTGGATCTGGTAGTGGAGCCCACGCAGGACTCCCCCGGCCGAACGTGAGTGGTTGTGCTGGACAAAGGTGACGTCGAGTCCGGTCAACTGGCGCCAGGCCCGTTCGTTGAAGCTCTCGAAGAAAAACCCGCGCTCGTCGCCGAATACCTTGGGTTCTAGGATAAGGACATCGGGAATGGTCGTTCTGATGATGTTCATGGCTGCTCCGGAGAAAATGAGATGAATAACCTTTCTAACAAATTTCCGGAGCATGCCGCAAGAGATACTTTTTTTGAGCACGCCCCTAAACAGGGTGGATTTTTCTGAAAAGAGCGGTATGATTTCGTCATGATAAATTCTACAATCCTGTCCAACGGCGTCAGGCTCATCAGCCAGCGTGTCGAACATATGCACACCGTATCCATCGGCATCTGGGTGGCCAACGGCACGCGTAACGAATCACCGGACCATAACGGCATTGCCCACTTCATCGAGCATCTCCTCTTCAAGGGAACCAAACGGCGCACCGCACGGCAGATATCCCAAGAGATCGACTCCATGGGGGGCATCTTAAACGCCTTCACCGGCCACGAATATGTCTGCTATTACGCCAAGGTGCTGGCCTCTTTCCTCCCCAGGGTGGCGGAACTCCTGACAGATATCTTCTTCCATTCAAATTTTCCGGCCGACGAGATCGAGCGCGAACGGAAGGTCATCCTCCAGGAGATCAAGATGCGGGATGACGCGCCGGAAGAGTGCATCCACGACCATTTTCACCAGAGCTTCTGGAAGGGACATCCCCTGGGGCTATCAGTGCTTGGCTCGGAAGAGACCATCAGCCGGATCTCCCGTGACGACATCGTCGCGTACAAACAGAGCCGTTACCGCCCCGAGGATATCATCATCTCTGCTGCCGGCAACATGAACCACGGCGAGTTGATCAATCTCATGAAAACGGCTTTTTCGGGGATTTCATCAAGCTGGGTCCCCCCGGGACATAGCGGGGAGCTTGTCACTCCACCCGGCAGGAGCATCAATCTTATCGAGCGCGACCTGGAACAGTCCCTGATCTGTATGGGAACCCGGGCTCTGCCCCAGGATCATCCCGACCGCTTTGCCCTGTTTCTGCTCAACACCATCCTTGGTGGCGGCATGAGCTCGCGTCTCTTTGAGGAGGTGCGCGAGAAAAAAGGCTTGGCCTACTCGGTCTATTCCTATGTCATCTCCCACGCCGATTCGGGGTCGCTGGTGGTTTACGCCGGAACGGAACAGGGAAATTGCCGTGAGGTCATCGACATAGCCCTGAGGGAGATGGGGCGGATGAAGCGTGAAGCGGTTCCGGCGGACGAACTCAATTCCGCTAGGGAGCAACTAAAGGGAAAGATCCTCATGTCCTTGGAAAGCACCGACAGTCTGATGACCCGCCTGGCCAAGAATGAGATATATCTCAAGCATTATCAGGCGGTTGAGGAGGTTTTAGCCGGCTTTGACGCCGTCAAAGCCGATGACATCCTGGCCTTGGCGAGCGAACTGTTTGACGGCAGCAGGCTGAATCTCGAAGTGATGGGCAAAACGGCCTCTCTTGATCTGGACGAGGAACGCCTGGTCTTTTGAGGTCGCCTCCGCTTTAATCTCTCCGGGTACAATTCCCCGAAGCTTGCTTCGATGAGAGTGAATAAGTGAATGGTGAATAGTGAATAGTGAAATCGAATTCTAGCCTTTAACCATTCACCTTTCACGATTCACCATTCACGATTCACCATTCACGATGTTCAACCCCTGCCGGTGTGACCAAAACCTCCTGCGCCGCGTGAACTGTTCTGGCCGAACTCTTCAACAATACTCAATTCCGCCTGCGCTACCGGCACGAACAGCATCTGGCAGATTCGCTCACCGGGCTCCACGGTGTATGCCGCCGCGCCCCGGTTGAGGATACCGATGCCGATTTCCCCCTGGTAGTCCGAATCGATAACCCCGACACTGTTTGCCAGCACAATTCCGTGCTTGATCCCCAGTCCGGAGCGCGGCACCAGGAGCGCCACCAGACTTTGGTCGCGGATGCTGATGGCTATGCCGCTGGGGATCAGCACGGTCTCGCCCGGCTGCACCGTCAGGGGGGCGTCCAGGCAGGCCCTCAGGTCCATGGCAGCCGAACCTCCGGTGGCATAGGTCGGGAGCGGGATGCGCGACCCCATCAAGGGGCTCATGATTTTGGTTTCAATTTTGTGCCTGTTCATGGTAGTTTTCCCGGCGATTCAGAATAAATGGGTTTGGCTGCTACCATAACCAGAGCTGTTGCCAAGCGCAACCAAAATCTGACGGTGCAAAGGAATCGTAAGCGATGAAAGATCCTAGAATCACTCAGTTCGCAGAGATACTTGTGGACTATTCAACGCGGGTGAAAAAGGGCGATGTGGTGCTGATCAACGCCGCCGGACTCGAAGCGCTTCCCCTGGTCAAGGAACTCCACTACCTTTGCCTCAAACGGGGCGCCGCGTATGTCGAGTATGCCTTCTCCGTTCCCGAGATCGACCGCAATTTCTACAACCTGGCCAACAAGCAGCAGTTGGACCATTTTCCCCAGCACAAACTGGACTTCTTCAAGACGCTGACCGTCTACATCGGCATTGCGGCCGGCGACAACTCCATGGTCATGGCCAATGCCCGCCAGGAGGCCATGGTTGCCTACCAGAAGCTCACCAAGCCGCTGGTGGACCAGCGGGTCAAGCATACCCGCTGGGTGGTTACCCGCTACCCGACCCACGCCGCTGCCCAGGAAGCCGGGATGAGCCTGGATGAGTACGAGGATTACCTGTTTTCGGCCTGCTGCATCGACTGGAACGCAGAGTCGAAAAAACAGGCAAGACTCAAGAAACTGATAGACAAAACCAAAGAGATCCGTATCGTTGCGCCGGATACGGATCTGACCTTCAGCATCGAAGGCCTGCCGGGGATCAAATGCGACGGACGTTTGAACATGCCGGACGGCGAGGTGTTCACCGCACCGGTCAGGGATTCGGTCCAGGGGCATATCACCTATAATTGCCCCAGCATCTACCAGGGCAAGGAATTCAACGGCGTACGGTTCGAGTTCAAGGACGGCAGGATCGTCAAGGCCTGCGCCGAGGCGGGCATGAGCGGGGCTCTCAACAAGATCCTGGATACCGATGAGGGGGCCCGCTACATCGGCGAGTTCTCCCTGGGTATCAATCCGGGCATTCGCCGGCCGATGAGGAATATCCTCTTTGACGAGAAGATCTTCGGTTCGATCCATTTCACCCCGGGCCAGGCCTACGATGAGTGCGACAACGGCAACCGCTCCGCCGTGCACTGGGACCTGGTCAGAATCCTTTCCGACGGCGAAATCCGGTTTGACGGCGTCCTGATCCAGAAACTGGGCAGATTTGTCCACAAGGACCTGCTGGTACTGAATCCGTGACAGGAGTTACATGGCTCGTATGAGTGGACTGAAGCAACCCGAAATAGTATTTGAACACGATGATTTTGAGTGTGTGTCTCTCGACGATGAACTACGGGTGGATGAGCGCTGCCGGGAATTGCTCAAAGGATTTTACCTGAATTTGGTCAAAAGCGGCATGACGCCGGAAGAGGCATCGGAATTGGCCTTCAGCGCCGATCTCTACCTGCGGGACTATATCGTGGATTTTGCCCGCCGGAACGTGGTTCGGCCGCAACCGGGCATTGTCAGGCGCTTTGCGGCGACGTGGTTCATTACCCATACGCTCGATCCTAAGATGCGCATTCTGGAGCGGCATCTGGATGGTGTCCGGGAGTTGTATCGCTATCTAGCCGGGCAGCGCCTGATCTCCGGGGAAGAGCTGGATTTTCTTGAGGATGAGGCGGCGCAGACCGACTATTACCGCCGGCGTATCGAGAGCTTCATTGCCATCGTCGGTGATGGCTATTTTGCCTGGGAGGCGGAGTGTCCTCTTCGGGACTAATCAATGTTTCGGTGGTTAAATATCTGAATCGTAGGGGCGAACTGCTGTTCGCCCAATAATCAGGGCGCATGCAATGCGCCCCTACACCAGGATTTGCATATTTAATCGCCGAAGCAATAATTTACCGTGCAAAGGGGTTGACGGACTATGGCAGGCAAACGATTGAAAGAGATGACCATAATGATCCTGGCCCAGGAACACATCCGGAAGGAGTGGTATTTCGACTTCGACGCAGAGGTCTTTCGGCATTTTTGCGAGAATCTGTCGCGGGACATGAAAAGGCTGGGCGTTCTTCTCAACATTGTACATAACCGCGATACTACCATCAAGATCACAAGCTATGCCGACCTGTTGAACAGCGTCAGGATATCCTCGCCCGATGACGGCCATGCCAACCAGTGTGTCGGGCATATCATCGGCAAGAGCGAACATCTCGACATCATGGATGATATCGGCACAGCGGTGCGGCGGGTCGCCTTTGCCCCGGAAACCATCGCGCCGTCCAGCGAGTTTCGAAAGGTATGCCACAACTGCGGTTGCGGGTGCTGAAAAAGAGCTATGATAGTTAGCGCAGACAGATTCGAAGCATTGCTGGAAAGGGTGGAGAGGCTCATCGAAGGGATGATGCCTGCCGCACCCGCCTCCCCTGATTTTGAACATTTTCTGGCGTTTCGCTGGGAGCAGACGGGCGAGCGGGGCCGGCTGGCGCCGGTTAAATACCCCCATCTCTACGACCTGGACGAGTTGGTGGGCGTTGACGACATCAAGGAAGAGGTCATTCGCAACACCACCCAGTTCGTTTTGGGGCTGCCGGCCAACAATGTACTCCTGTGGGGCGAGCGGGGATGCGGCAAATCGTCGTTGGTCAAGGGGCTCCTGAAGCCGTTCGCCTCCCGGGGATTGCGGATCGTTGAACTCAAACGCTGGGATATCATGTCGCTCCCCCACATCACTTCCCTGCTGCGGGATGCTCCGTACCGTTTTCTCCTGTTCTGTGACGACCTTTCATTCGACGAAGGGGAGGGGGATTTTCGCGCCCTCAAGACCCTGTTGGACGGTGATATCGAGGAGCGCCCCGGCAATGTGCTGATCTATGCCACCTCAAACCGTCGTCATCTCATGCCGGAACGGATGGGGGACAACACCGGCGAACTGGAGATACATCCCGAGGAGGCCGTGGGGGAAAAGCTGGCTTTGTCCGACCGCTTTGGCTTGACCTTCGGTTTTTACAGTCTCGACCAGGATGAGTATCTTGAAGTGGTCCGCTGTTATGCGGCCCGCAGGGGACTTTTGGTAAAAGACCCGGAATTGTGCGCCATGGCGTTGAAGTGGTCGTTGTATAGCGCCCGCCGCAGCGGGCGTTCGGCCCGCCAGTTCGTGGATGATCTTGAAGGGCGTCTGGGTCTGTCAAAAAATGGCAGGCGAGCGAGGCCCTCTGCTTGACCGGTTCATGTGATGTTTACGACGAGAGCGAACCTTGGAAAGTAGTAGCTTTAAAAGACCTTATGGTGTATTTTTTCAGCGAAGGAGATGCTGTTTATGACCACCGCCATACCGGAAACAGTCAGGAAGCTTTTGGCATCACAACCTATTGAGCTGCCGATCTTTCATCCTGTTGCCATCAAGCTGCAGCGAATGCTTTCCGATTATGACTTTACGGTGGATGAGGTTGCCCAAGTGGCGATCGAGGACCAGTCTCTGGCGACCCAGATGCTGAAAATGGCCAATTCGCCCATGTACATGGGGCGCACCAAGGTCGCCACCATCAAGGAGGCCGTCATCCGCCTGGGGGCGCAGCAGGTCATCAATCTTGCCATAGCCGCATCCCAGGCTGCCATACATACATCCCGGAATGAGGCGCTCGACCGTTACATGAAGCAGCTTTGGCTCCATAGTCACGGCTCGGCCCTCGGCGCGCGCTGGCTTGCCCATGCCTGCGGCATGCGCGGTGTTGCGGACGAAACCTACCTGGCAGCCCTTCTGCACGATGTGGGCAAGCTCTACCTGCTAAAGGCAATCGAGCGTCTGGTGGATGCCGGCGTGATCAGCTCCATGTTCGACGAAGAACTGATCGCCGACATCTTCGAAGTCATGCACGTCGAACAGGGCTACCGCCTGATGCTGCACTGGAACTTCCCGACCATGTACTGTGATGTGGTCCGGGATCACCATATCGAGCAGTGGGATGTGGTCAACAAGATGCTGGCTATCGTCCGTTTCGTCAACCTGGCCTGCCACAGGATCGGTCTCGGCCTGATACACGAACCCGAATTGGCGCTGGGTGCGACCAGAGAGGCTGAAGTCCTCGATCTCAGCGATTTCCAGATTGCAGAGCTTGAAGCGCTGTTGGAAGAATCCCGGGAAGTCGGGTTTGCCTGACCCCAGCTGGATTACTTTTTCGATTTGCAATCAAGACCATACCAATATGAGAGATGAGTTGGAACCGATGAGAGATGAGAGATGAGACAGGCGGAAAAAAAATTAGTCTCTCATCCCTCATCCCTCGTCTCTCATCCGCCTTTATTAACCCGCCTCCGCTGCTACCTTTCGCTTCTTCGGCCGGCACAATGGCTGAAAAACCTGATGATCTACTTTCCCCCCTTTCTGGGGGGAACGTTCTTCACGTCCGTTCTCCGCCCCGCTGCGTTGATCCCGTTCGTATCCTTCTGTCTGGCGTCAAGCGCTACCTATATCCTCAATGATCTTCTGGATATTGAAAATGATCGCAGCCATCCCGAAAAGAGGTTGCGGCCGTTGCCGTCCGGCCGGATACCATCCGGCTCCGCCGTGATGCTCGCCCTTGCACTCGCTCTTGTCGCCGTCGCCCTTGCCTGGACGGTATCCCCTTTGTTTCTGTTGTTTTTGCTGGTTTACGGCCTCGTCTCCTGCGCCTATTCGATCAGATTGAAAGAATATGCGCTGGTTGATATCTTTTGCATATCGGCCGGGTTTCTGCTGAGACTCGAAGCCGGGGGGGCTGCTTTCGGGGTGACGATCTCGGAGTGGCTTTTCCTGAGCGTGTTTCTGCTGGCGATCTTCCTCAGCACCGGCAAGCGCCTCAGCGAGAAGAACCGTCTGGGGGTAGCCGCCGCCAACCACCGCAAGGCCCTTGCCGCCTATCCCGAAGGCTTCTTAAACGGAACCATGTACATGACCGGCGCAGCCGCGCTGGTGACCTATACACTCTACGTGATCACGCGTCACAGGGCGGTGCTCATTTACTCGGTTCCGCTCTGCTGTTTCGGGCTATTGCGCTATATACTAAGGATCCAGTCCGGAAAGGGGGGGGACCCGACCGAGTCGCTGCTCAGGGATTTGCCCCTCTTTATTGTCGGGCTTGTTTGGGCGATGATGGTGGGGTGGGGGGTATACGCACCATGAGACGGCTTCTGCTCAAGTGGCTCTATAAGCTTTTTCCGTTCGATTTGTCAGGGGATTGTTCCGTGCCGCCGGCGCGTGATGGTATCCGGATATCCTGTATCATCAATTTTTACGGCCGGCTCGACCTGCTTTCCGGTATTCTTTATTCTCTTGCCCAGCAGCAATACAGCAGGGAGCGTTTTGAAGTCATCCTCGTAGAAGATCGAAACGGCACGGACAAAGGCTGGCAATTAGCGGAACAGTTCAAAGGCGATCTTCCTATAGTCTATCTCCCCCTTGACACGAACTTCGGGAAAATGGGATATTCGAGGAACTTCGGTTTGTGCCGGTCCCGTGGCGAGCTCGTTCTTTTTCTGGACGACGATACCACCATTTTGCAGCAAGATTTTCTCAAGGTTCTCGACGACCGATTTGAGCAAAAGACCAACTTGGATGCGGTGGTACCCCATGGCCATGCCAGCTTTGCCCTGATCCTGGGGCGCTACAGCTTCCATGATCCCTATTTCATGACCAGCCGTTGTACTGCCTATCGACGGGATGTTTTGGCTGAGTTGGGGGGGTTTATGGCTCACTTTATCGGCCAGGAAGACGTGGAGTTCGTTGTCAGGTTTCTCATGGCGGCCAAGTGCTCTGAAAACGTTCCGGAACTGAACTATTTTCATCCCCCGTTGCTGGTGCCGAATTTTCGCAAGCCAAAATCCGTGGGGCATTCTTTCTATGGTTTGCGGTCGAAATACCCGCTTTTTACTTGGCTCATCGTCATTCTCAACTGTTCCCGGCAGGCGCCGTTATACCTGCTTCCCATCAGGCGATACCGCGAGATGGGGCGCTTCGGCATCGGTTTTTTTGCCGGGGTGTTTGTTTCCCTTTTCAAAAAGGAAGGCTTTCAGTACAATTGAAACGATGGAACTATCTGAGAAGGTCACAAAACCATTGATACGGATTTTAATTCAAAGCTGGATTCGCCGTGGTTAAACGCCTCTATGCCTATAAAGATCTTTTGTTTGTATTTATATGGCGGGAATTTTTGATCCGCTATAAGCAGACGACAATTGGCATTCTTTGGGCGATTCTACAGCCGCTCAGCCTTATGTTACTTTTTACCTTTATTTTTGGTGTTGTTTTACATACGAACCATAAAGATTATCCCTACGTTCTTTTCTTTTATGCCGGTGTCCTCCCGTGGACATTTTTTTCCGGATCAACCAACTTTGCGGTCTCCAGCCTCTCAAGTAATTTTAATTTAGTTACCAAAATTTATTTTCCACGTGAGATCATTCCCCTTTCCGGCGTCGCCATTAACCTAATTGATTACCTCATTGGTCTTTTGGTGTATTTTGTTCTATTAATATTTTATCGGACGCCGCTAACCTGGAATTTTCTCTGGTTGTTTCCTCTCATGGCGATGTTGATTGTGTACACAACCTCAATCTCGTTCTTTTTGGCAGCCCTCAATGTTTATTATCGAGATGTCAAGCTGGCTTCAGCCTTTCTGTTACAATTCCTGTTTTTCGCCACACCGGTAATCTACTCTATTGATACGGTCGAAAACCGTTGGAAAACCTTGTTGTTCCTTAATCCTCTGGTTTTCATCGTTGAAAATATGCGGCGAGTTACCATTGAGGGTAGGGGCATCATTCTGTGGCAGATGGCCGTAGAGTTGCTTGGCATTATCGTCCTCTACCTGATAATTTATCGCATATTCATTCGTATAGAGAGGGCATTTGCGGATGTCATCTGAACCGGTTATCGAGTTCAACAACGTCTGGAAGAAGTATTCAAAACAGCAGGTTTTAAATAACTCCCTGCGTGAGGAACTGGTTTCCATCATTACTGGCAAGAAGTGCCGTGAAGACTTGGCAGATGGAGAGTTCTGGGCGCTCAAGAATGTTTCATTTGTTGTTGAGAGGGGAGAGTGTATTGGCCTGTGTGGCCCAAATGGATCAGGTAAGAGTACGATCCTTAAATTGATATCCAACGTAACCTTTTCGACCAAAGGTTTTATTAAAGTGCATGGGAGGGTTGCACCTCTTATTGAGCTTGGCGCAGGTATGCACCCTGATTTGACGGGCATTGAAAATATTTACATGAATGGAACAATTCTGGGACTATCTATTCGGGAACTGAAAAATAAGTGTAGCGATATCGTTGAGTTCTCTGGACTTAGTGATTTTATTAACGTCCCTGTAAAAAAATATTCTTCAGGGATGTATCTGCGACTGGCTTTTTCGATCGCAGTGCATAGTACTGCTGATATTTTGCTTTTTGATGAAGTCCTGACGGTTGGAGATCAGGAATTCAGAGATCGCTGTGCGCAAAAGATAGCGGAATTGATAGCCTTGGAAAAGACGATTATCATTGTTAGCCACGAAACAAAGATGTTGGATCTGTTTGCAGACAAAATAGTTAAACTGGAGCATGGCATTATAACAACGGGATACGCGTGAAGAAATGCTGATTTTGGCAGAGTGGACTGAAAATTTAGGATAAATGAATGCCCAAGGTATCCGTCATCATGCCCGTTTACAATGGGGAAAAATATCTTGGGTGTGCTATTGAAAGCGTCCTGAACCAGACGTACAAAGATTTCGAGTTGATAATCATCGACGACGGCTCGATCGACGGCAGCGCAAATATCGTTTCTCAGTATGCTGATCCACGTATTACCCTGATACAGAATGAATCGAATTTTGGGACTGCTGTGACCAGAAATGTCGGACTTGCTAATGCGAATGGGAAATATGTCGCATTATTGGATTGTGATGATATTGCGAGTCCGGATCGTCTTTCGGTTCAAATTGACTTTCTGGAAAACCACAGGGAAATTGTAATGATCGGTTCTCGTGTGGCAATTATTGATGAAGACGGGAACTCAACCGGAATGTTATGGGAGTATCCGGCACCCGCTGCACAGATACCTTCAATCCTTCTTTTTCATAACTATTTTGCTCAATCGGCGATATGCGCAAGAATGTCCTGCTTGGTTCAAAACAGGTACCGGCCTGAATATCCCCTCGCGGAAGATTATGACTTATGGGTACGCGTGGCTAGGATGGGAAAGGTCTGGAATCTGCCAAAGTGTTTGGTGCAATATCGAGAGCATCCCGGAGGGATAAGTAAGATTCGCGCCGATGCGCTCGAGCGTTCAGTAGTTATGATTCTGAAGAACCTGCTCAACGATTTCGGAGTGGAAGCAACTTCCGACGAGATACATATACATCGGCGGGTCGGTGACGCATTTGCGTGCGACTGGACACTGCAACAACTCGATGAACTTGAGGCTTGGCTGATGAAACTAGAAGATGTGAATGATCGTGCTCGTGTATTCCCGGTTGATATCTTCAAGCGACAATTGGGTGACAGGTGGTTTGCAGCATGCTCTGCAGCAAACATCGGGTTGCAAGGCGCGCACAGAAAGTATTCGAGTTCGAGGTTGTCTCATATAATATCTGACGCACCGTTCAGGACATTGAGGGTGGGGTTGTCATCATTTGTTTGGCAGGTTCGCCGAATGAAAGGTGTAGCAACCAGATGAAACCAGCGACATTCAGGATAGTCGCCATAATGTCGGCATACAACGGTATGATCAAATATATTATGTTTGACATAAAAACTATATGAAATACTTCAACGGTACAGACTTCAGCAATACACCAGTCTTTAGTAATAGACCAAAGTTCCATTATTCATTGTTATATTCTGAATGTATACCTGTTGTTTCTATTGTCACACCCTACTACAACCCTGGTGCTGTTTTCAGAGAAACATTTGACTGCATCCTTAATCAATCGCTTCAGCAGTGGCAATGGATTATTGTAAATGATGGATCAACTGACGATGCTTCCCTAATACTTCTTGATGAAATCCGAAATAACGGCGACTTACGCATCAAAATTATTGATCATTGTATCAACAAGGGCCTTTCAGCGGCGCGTAACACCGGCTACCGGCATGCAAGCGCTTCCATGGTTATGCAGCTTGATAGCGACGATTTGCTGGAAGCTACAGCACTGGAAAAATTAGTCTGGAGTCTGGTGACAAGGCCTGAAAGTTCTTTTGTTAGTAGTTATACGGTCGGTTTTGGGGATATGCACTATCTTTGGACTCGTGGATTTCACGAGGGTAAGGCATTCCTTAAAGATAATTTAGTGACTGCTAATTGCTTGATCCGAAAAGAAGTGTTTACAACCATTGGGGGGTTTGATGAGAGCCGCAGGCAGGGACTGGAAGACTGGGATTTCTGGCTGCGATGCGCTAATGCCGGTTACTGGGGGCATACCGTTAATGAATTTCTTGAGTGGTATCGTCGTAGAGAGTCTCATGCTGACCGCTGGGCTGAGTTTAAGGAAGAAGGGATTGCTGCTTTCCGTAAAAATATAAATAAAAAATATCATAATATTGAATCAAAAGGCTTCCCGAAAATTAATGACTCAGAAAAAAATAGTATTTTTAATGATCTCCTGCCATTCACAAATAATCTTTATAAAGATAAAAAAAGGATTCTGCTTATCCTACCTTGGCTTGTAATGGGGGGAGCCGATCATTTTAACCTGTCACTTGTTAGGGAGTTGGTAAACCGCAAATATGAATTGACACTCGCAACGACTGTGCCGGGAGAAGATGGCTGGTGCCATGAATTCGCTTGCTATACTAGTGACATCTTTATGCTGCACCGATTTTTAGAGTTGAAGGATTTCCCAAGATTCTTACGTTACCTGGTCGAATCCCGCAAGCCGGATATTGTGATCATCAGTAACTCCGAGCTTGGTTATTTGCTTCTACCTTATCTAAGAAGCCATTGCCCGGCTCCTACCTATTTAGACTATTGCCATATGGAAGAGACTGAGTGGCGGCAGGGCGGTTTTCCTGGCCTTTCAATTCAGTATCGTCAGTACCTTGATGCGACCATGGTGGCGAGTCAACACCTAAAGCGGTGGATGTCGGAACGAGGCGGAGATGGTGAAAGGATTCACGTTTGCAGGATTAACGTTGATGCCGAACAGTGGCGGCCGGATTTGGAGTTGCGACAATCACAGCGAGATGAACTTGGAATTAATAAGGGTTCTATTGTTATACTTTATGCTGCAAGATTGTGCCGGCAAAAATTGCCATTATTTTTTTCTGAGATAATCCGTGAGCTGTCGATTAAGAATTCAGAATCTTTTGTGGCCTTGGTTGTAGGTGACGGAGAAGATGGACCTGCTTTAGCTCGTTTTATCAAGAAGAACCGTCTTCAAAATTGTCTAAGACTTATGGGTAAGCTTCCGATTGATCGAATGCGTAGACTCATGACGGCTGCAGATATCTTTCTGCTCCCTTCACAAAATGAAGGGATATCTCTTGCCCTTTACGAGGCGATGGCCACAGGACTGGCTGTTGTTGCAGCTAATGTTGGTGGGCAAAAGGAACTGGTTACCGAAGGGGCTGGTATCCTACTTCCTGCGGGGGGTGATTCAACAGTTAAAAAACTGTATGTAGAGGTCTTGGATCGACTTCTCAATGAAGCGGGAGAACGTGAACAACTTGGGAAGGCTGCGCGTGCAAGGATTGAAAATGGTTTTTTATTAAAGCATATGGTTGATAACTTTGAGCAAATATTAGGTTACGCTGCTACTAACAAGCGTTCGATTGTTGAAGTTGAAAATGTTGCAATTGTTGCAGCCAATGCAGTCCAGTATGTAAGAGCATTTGGCAAGGTCCGTGAACCATTGGCAAAAGTTGATATGTCCGTGATGGTAAGAGGATATGCTTTTTTGACTCGTTTATTGGGGCCGTTGTATTACTGGTGTCTTAATAATAGGTTTAATTGGGTCATTTCGTTAAAGAATTTAGTCAGAAAACGTATGGGTGTTGATGAGTTATGAGATGATTTATATGGGTCTTCCACAGATAGTTGATTTGATAGGAATTATAGTTGTCGTCCACAACCGGAGGGAAGATCTTTTCAAACTTCTATTGTCTTTGCAACGTCAGCATTACTCTGCCTATGAGATTCTGATCATTGATAATTGTTCGACGGATGACATTTCAGATGTGCAGCATCTTCCCGCTGTTGAATATATGAGACTTGAGGAGAATATTGGTTTCGTATCGGGTATGATCAAGGGGATCAATTATCTCCTTAGCAAAAACAGGTTTCGATTCATCTGGGTTCTCGATTCCGATCTTGAAGTCGCCCCGACAGCTTTGGAGCGCTTGGTCGCGGTGATGCAGGAACAAAGGGATATTGGTGTGGCAGGATGCGTCATCTACAACACCTATGACCGTGATGTTGTGGTTGAAGCCGGAGCTGACGTCAATCTGCGCACAGGAATTGTCTCAGCTAAATTCTGCAATGAGCGGCTGCCATCGATGAACAGTATTGTTGATTGTGATTTTATCGCTTCGGGGGGTGGGGGGTCGCTGTTCAGTGTTGAGGCCCTGAATGCCGCAGGTCTTCACGACGAGCGCTATCATTTTCTCTGGGAAGACACTGATTACGGCTTATGTCTGAAGAAACACGGTTTTCGTGTCGTGGTCGTCTCGGATGCCGTGGTGTATCATCCGCCGTTCACAGAGAAACGCAATCCGAATATCTACGCATATTATGGTGTGCGAAATCCATTGTTGACCGTCGCCAAATATTCCTCTGGTTTGCGCATGCCGTACTATCTTTTCGTCAATCTCTGCCGTTACCTCCGTATCGGGCTGCTCATGTTGTTTTCCGGTAGAAAAAAATTTGCCCAGTTGACATTCAGCGCCATTTCCGACTATGTGTCGGGGCGCTTCGGCAAGGCTGATCTCATGGAAATAGAACAAACAGATCCTCCTGTGGGGGAGGGAGGACTGAAGGTGGAGAAGCGGGTCGTTATTCTCGGCATGGGGAGCAAAAGCGCAGTCCAATCGGCGGTAGAGTTCGTAAGGGCCGCTTGCCGCGGGGAGATAATTTTAATCGTGCAGTGCTATCGCCGGGAACTGCTTGCGGATCTGGCGGTGGATAGGATTATTACCTACGATGACCGCGCTCCCGATCTCTTCCGGGAATATTGGAAAACCGGCATGGCGATTATGCATCATGGCGGATGTCTCATCAATACAGATCTGAGGGTTGTTTCGCTATTGAGCTACTTTGGTTATAGAACATTTGATTGGGACCATCGCGAGGGGAAACTCTTTCGTTCACGATACGGGCTTCTCGCCGCATGGAGGCCTGCTGCCGCGGTTGTTCTTGCCCACATTCTGGCCCTGTTTATCCTGCCAATGGTTTGGCTGGCTTCGTTGAAGCATAAAGCGAAACAGCCGGTGCTACCTTGAATATGCAGCCTTGTGTTTCCATTGTCGTCGTAACCTGGAACAGCCGCGACTGCGTGCTGAACATGCTGGATTCGCTCCGGACGATCAGCTATCGCAACGTACATGTCATTGTTGTCGACAACGCCTCCACCGATGATTCGCTTACTGTCATACGTCAGCACCCGCTTCAGGTAATTCTTCTGGAAAACCGTGAGAACCTTGGCGGAAGCGGAGGGTTCAATGCCGGCATCAAATACGCGCTGAAAGAACTTGACCAGGATTACATCTGGCTGCTTGATAATGACGCCGAGGTTTCAGTGGATACCCTGGAGTCTATGATTCGGGTAATGGAGCGAGACCACTCGATCGGAATAGTCGGTTCCTGTGTTCTGAGCCCCGAAGATCACGATCTGATTGTCGAGGCCGGAGGGCGCATCGACATCAACAAGGGCGTCTGGATGCCGCATCGGCGCTATGAACGTTACGAACATTCAAGCGGCAAGGGGCTTGTCGAGGATGTCGATTATGTGCCGGCGTGTTCAGCATTAATCCGTACCGAGGCGTTTCAACGCATTGGCCTGCTCGATGAAAGATTTTTTCTGCACTGGGATGATATAGACTTTTGCGTCAGAATGCGAAGGTCGGGGATGAGAGTTGTTACGGCCCTGGATGCAAAGGTCTATCACGGTGCGGAAAAAGGGTATAGTTCCGTAACACTCTATTACGACTTCAGAAATGCCTTGCTGTTCTTTTCCAAGCATTTTCATGGGGTCGGATTCATCCGTGTCGCCATTGCCATTCTGAAAAAATATATGTCATCGTACGGTTATTTGTGGTTGTTGGGGAAACGTCGCAGCGCATCTTACCTGCTTTCCGGACTGAAGCATTTTATGTCGGGTCGTTACGGAAGGGCTTCCGTGACACCGGCCGACTTGTTGCAGGATAGTTCGCGTTCCGCATTGATCTGTACGGAGCGCCCGACGGAATTCAAAAGGGTTGTTGTCTTTGCCGTTGGGTCGTTTGAAACTGTCGTCGCCACGGTTTTGGCTATCAGGGCAACTTCACCCGGTTGCCGGATTGTCGTGGCGGCAGCTTCCGACCGGATCGCAGCATACCGGATTCCGGGAGTAGATGATCTTTTTGGCTATAATCTGAGTTGTGACGGTATGGCCAGAAAATTGGCAACAGCCGCAAAGTTTTTGTTTGGGGGATACGACGCCGGCGTAACAGCGGGATCAGTTTTTATGGTGCCCTATAGTTTTCTGATTCGTAGAAATTTCGAGTATCATGTTGCTGAGGAGTCGTTTTCCCGTATCGGTGTTTCACGCCGGTCTCTCTGGAAGATACCTGCGTCAATGCTGGCCGGTTGGCTGATGCTCGCCTGGTATATTCTGCCGGTCCTCGTTGTGGCAAGATCAAACTATTGCACCAGGAAGTCGCAATGAACATTCTCATTCTCGGCGCCGGCCCCACCGGTCTCGGCGCCGCCTATCATCTCCATAAACTCGGACATGCCACCTGGCAGCTCTTCGAAAGCGACAATCATGTCGGCGGCCTTTCCGCTTCTTTTCTCGACGATTCAGGCTTTACCTGGGACGTCGGCGGGCATGTCCTGTTCTCTCACTACGATTATTTCGACAAGGCCGTTGCCGAAGCCTTGGGCGACTCGTACTACGAGCACCAGCGGGAGAGTTGGGTCCGCATCCTGCAAACCTGGGTGCCGTATCCCTTTCAGAACAACGTCCGCTACCTGCCCGACGATGCATTGCTGGAATGTGTCGAAGGATTGCGTAATCTGCAGGGGAATCCATTGCAGGCAGCCAATTTCCGCGACTGGATGGATATGGTCTTTGGCAGCGGCATCGTCAAGTATTTCATGGCGCCCTACAACCGCAAGGTGTGGGGCGTGCCGTTGGAAACCATGGGCAAGGAGTGGATCGCCGAACGGGTCAGCGTGGTTGATCCGGCCCGCATTGAGCGCAACATTGCCGAGCAGCGGGACGACCTGGGCTGGGGGCCGAACAATACCTTCAGGTTCCCAAAACAGGGGGGTACCGGGGCCATATACGAAGGAGTGGCCGATTCGTTCAGGGACAGGATTCATCTGAATCACGAAATGCTGGCGGTAGATCTGGAGGCAAAACAGGTCAGGTTTGCCAACGGCAGGGTCGAGTCGTACGATGTGCTGATCAATACGGCCCCACTTGACGTGTTTGTCAGGTCATGCTACTCCATGCCGGAAGCGGTTCTTTCAGCCACGGAGGGCTTGGTCCACAATGGCGGGCTCATTGTGGGATTGGGGTTTGAAGGGCGCCGGGACGATACAAAATGCTGGATGTACTTTCCGGAAAACAACGCTCCCTTTTACCGGGTGACAAACTTTCATAACTATTCCCCCTTTAATGTGCCGCACGGCGACACGGAACGCTCTTTTTCCCTCATGTGCGAGACCACCTATTCGGCGCACAAGCCTGAATCTCCGTCAACGATTGTGGATACGACGATCCAGGGGCTGGTCAACAGCAAAATGATCGCACGTGAACAGGCCAAGAACATAGTCAGCCGCTATCTGCTCGATATTCCCTACTCCTATCCGGTGCCGACGCTGGGGCGCGACAAGGCGCTTGATCTGATCCAGCCGCATCTTGAATCCAGGGACGTTTATTCCCGCGGACGCTTCGGCGCGTGGAAATACGAGGTCGGCAACATGGACCATTCCTTCATGCAAGGTGTTGAGGTTATTGATCGTCTGCTGCTCGGCAAGGCCGAACAAACGGTGAATGGCGTTTCCCGATGAATATCGGCATGATGAAATCCCTGGACGCCGTAATCGGGCGGCTGGCAGCCAAGCTTTTGGCCCGGCCGGGCATGAAGGCCAAGCCTTATCCAATCAACACCATCCTCCTCATCCGTCCAGGCGGCATCGGCGACGCCGTACACCTGATACCCGCAATCAACGCCATCAAGGCGGCATACCCGGACGCAGTTATTGACATCCTCGCCGAAAAACGCAACAGCGCCATCTTCAGGCTCTCCACCCATGTCCGCCATGTTTTTAGCTATGACAGGCTGTGCGATCTGTTCCAAGTCTTGCGCACCACCTACGACGTGGTCATCGACACCGAACAGTGGCACCGCCTGTCGGCCGTGGTTGCACGCATGACCCGCGCGCCCATGCTGATCGGCTATGACACCAACGAGCGCGCACGCCTGTTTACTCATAAAGCGCCCTATTCTCAGGACGATTATGAGATAGAGAGCTTTTTCAGGCTGCTTGAGCCGCTTTGCATCGAGCCGCGTGAGGTTTCTCGACCCTTTCTCGCTGTTCCCAACGAGGCAACACAACGAGGGGACGCACTTCTGGGTGAGCTCAAAGGGAGGGCCTTCGTAACGATCTTCCCCGGAGCCAGTATCCCGGAACGGCAATGGGGAGCGGATAAATTCGGAAAAGTGGCAGAGATGCTGGCTGTCCTGGGGGTCGCGGTAGTCGTGGTGGGGAGCGGGGACGACAAGGGGCATGGGGAGGTGATCGTTGCCGGCACAGCGGGGCTGAATCTGGCGGGTCGGACCTCGTTGTCCGAAACCGCGGCGGTTATTCAGAAGAGCGTCCTTTTGTTAAGCGGCGATTCCGGGGTGCTGCACATCGCAATGGGGCTGGGGGTTCCCACCGTGTCCCTGTTTGGCCCTGGGAGGGCCGGGAAATGGGCGCCGCGGGGAGAGCGCCATATCGTGATCAACAAGGGGCTCTCCTGTTCGCCCTGCACGACCTTCGGCACCACGCCGCCTTGCCCCATCTCTGCGCAGTGCCTGAACGACATTACGGTCGATGAGGTCTTTAACGCCGTAGCCGTCCTTTTGACCGCTACCGGAGGACTTTCCTCCGCCTGTTGCAAGAAAGAGTGGATCGAAATCTCAAACGTCTAGGCCTCGATGGGAGCCGGTTCACAAAGATTCTCGGCGCAGTTGGCCTCAGCGGCGCAGGTGAAACAATAGAATTTGGGATCGGTGGTGATGCGTGCGATCTCTTCCGTTTTCCCGTTGCTTCTGAGCATGCACATGTGGCTGTGATCGGTCTTGCCGCAACGGCAGGTTGCTTTTGTCATGGTTTTCTCTTCTCTGTAGAGATATTTTCCTTAAACGCTATGCGTGACAATGTGTCCCATAAACAGGTCGAACGTTCAATACTCTTTTAGCTAGAAACTTCTCAGCGGTCTTTATGTCATAAGAGGCTTGTAGGTTCATCCAGTATTGTGGTGTCTGGTCAAAGGCTTTGCCAAAGAGAACAGCAAGTTCAGCCGTTACAGGCCGGTCCCCGTGAATGACGTGGGATATACGCATTGCAGATACGCCAATAGCCTTTGCAAAAGCATTCTGCGACATGTCTAGTTCTTCAAGGATCTCTTTCAGAAACTCTCCTGGATGTACCGGAGGCATTCCGTTTTTTGTTGCCATGATATTTTCTCCAGTTCTATTAGTTCTTGTCAGTGGTAATCCGTGATTTCAGCATTCATTGCTTTACCGTCATTAAATCCGAAGCATACCCGCCATTGGTCATTGATCCTGATACTCCACTGTCCGTCTCTTTTTCCGGTAAGCTGTTCCAAGTGATTCGACGGCGGCATACGGAGATCGTCAACTACAAACGCATTATCAAGCTGCGTCAATCGCCTGATAGCACGGGTTATAATCTCGGGCGGAAACTTTTTTGACTTACCGGTGGAGTACAGTCTTTCCGTTTCTTTGTCGGCAAATGACATGATCATGGATCATGATATAAACAATTTGTTTAGATTGTCAAGACTATTACTCAACGGCGCAGAAGAAGAAACCAGAAGGGCCATGGGATGGTTTTCTCCTCTCTGTAGAGATATTTTTTTCGTTATATATACCAACATCATCAAACGGGCAAGCGCCGGGTGCTGCCGCTTGCCCCGCGATCCTACCCGCGCGCGTTTTTTTATTCGCAGCCCAAACGTAAATATGGTACATTTTTTTGATTATTACCTTTTATCCTTGAGGGAGAACCGCCGAGATGCCATTCAAACCGACATCCATTCTCGTGACCGGAGGCGCCGGTTTCATCGGCTCCAATTTTATCCACTCCTTTATTGCCGCCAATCCCGGCTGCGATGTGACCAACCTGGATTGCCTGACCTATGCCGGCAACCTGAAGAATCTGGCTGCGGAAAAAGACAATCCCCGCTACCGCTTCGTCAAGGGCGACATCTGCGATGCCCCGCTGGTGGCGGCGATCCTGAAGGAACGGACAATCGATGCGGTCGTCCATTTTGCCGCCGAATCCCACGTGGACCGCTCCATTACCGGACCGGAGATCTTTGTGCGCACCAACGTGCTGGGGACGCAGATCCTGCTGGAGGAGAGCCGCCGGCATTGGCAGTCCGGGGCAATGCCTGATTTCCGCTATCTCCAGATATCTACGGACGAGGTGTACGGTAGTCTTGGCGAAACCGGCTATTTTACCGAAGAGACGCCCCTGGCCGCCAATTCTCCCTATTCGGCCAGCAAGGCCGGCGCTGACCTGTTGGTGCGGGCCTATCATGAAACCTACGGCATGCCTACCCTCAACACGCGCTGTTCCAACAACTACGGCCCCTACCATTTCCCCGAAAAACTGATCCCGCTCCTGATCCACAATATCATCACCGGAAAGCCGTTGCCGGTCTACGGTGACGGCCTCAACGTGCGCGACTGGCTGCATGTGCGCGACCACGCCGTGGCGGTGGAAACGGTCCTGAAATATGCCGCACCCGGCTCGGTCTACAACATCGGCGGCAACAACGAATGGAAGAACATCGATATCGTCCATCTGGTCTGCGACCTGCTGGATGCGCGGCTCGGCCATCCTGCCGGCGAAAACCGCGGCCTTATCACCTTTGTCAAGGATCGCCCCGGCCACGACCGCCGCTATGCCATCGATGCCTCAAGGCTGAAGCGTGATCTGGGCTGGGGTCCGGCCTACACCTTTGAACAGGGCATTGCCGGGACCATCGATTGGTATCTGGCCAATCAGGAGTGGGTGGCCGGGGTTACCTCCGGCGCGTACCGCGAGTACTACACGCAGCAATACGGGGGCAAGCCATGATCCTGGTCATTGGAGCCAACGGCATGCTGGGCCGGGATATGACGGCGCTGCTCGGCGACCGCGGAAGGGGTGTGGATATCGACGGGATCGACATCACCTCGCTTGAGTCCGTCGAGCGCGTTCTCACGGCTTTGCGCCCGTCCGTGGTGGTCAATTGCGCCGCGTACACCGATGTGGACGGTTGCGAGAGCAACCAGGAGACCGCCATGCAGGTTAATGGCGAAGGTGTTGCGCACCTGGCCATGGCAACCCGCACGATCGGAGCGCGCCTGGTCCAGGTCAGCACCGATTATGTCTTCGACGGCAGCAAGGGAGCACCCTACCAGGAAGACGACGCCCCCCATCCCCTCAATGTCTACGGCGAATCCAAGCTGGCCGGCGAGATGAATGCTGTATTCAACCCCGACCACCTGATCGTCCGCACCCAGTGGCTGTACGGCCTGAACGGCAAGAACTTCGTCGAGACCATGCTGCGCTTAGGCTCTGAGCGGGACGAACTCTCGGTGGTGGACGACCAGATCGGTTCACCCACCTGGACCGTGGACCTGGCCCACGTCATTCTGGCGCTGGTTGAAAAGGGGCGCCAAGGCGTATATCATGCCGCCAATGAAGGGTACTGTTCGTGGAATGCGTTTGCCCGGGCCATTTTCCAGGAGGCCGGGATGAAGGTCTCGGTCAACGCCATGACCACCGGGCAACTGAACCGTCCGGCGCGGCGGCCGCTTCATTCGCCGCTGGATTGCAGCAAGCTGGCGCATGATTGCGGCTATCGGCCGCAACCGTGGCGGGATGCGTTGCGGTCTTATTTGAAATTGAGAAAATAACTCAGCGTTGTCCGGTTAGGAAATTNNGGAGGGGGGGCTAACTGCAAATACCTAACCGGACATTGCTGTATATAACCGACACAGGGAGAAGACATGGAACGGGGAGAGCGCCCTTGGGGGTCATACGTCGTGCTGGACGAAAACGTCAGCTACAAGATCAAGCGCATCGAGGTCAAGCCGGGAGAGCGTTTGTCGTTGCAGAAACACCACCACCGCAGCGAGCACTGGATCGTCGTGTCCGGCATTGCCAAGGTCACCTGCGGCGATGAAGAGTTTTTCGTCAATGTCAATGAATCAACCTTCATCCCGATCGGGAGGAACCACCGCCTGGAAAATCCGGGGAAGATCCCCCTGGTAATCATCGAGGTACAGAACGGCGAATACCTGGGTGAAGACGATATCGTCCGTTTTGATGATGATTACAATCGTTGCACTCTGCCTGATGCTTCTTAAAGCTTTGCTGTGGCTATACATGTATAAGTGTCAAAAATATATCGCTATATTTGTTGTTATGCTGGTGCTGTCGGCCTGCGCTGCCACATCCACGACGGTTGTGGATGAGGAGGTCGTCACCAACAAACAGCCGATGGCAGTCTATAAATCCCTGGTCATCCGCAACCTTGAGCTGAACCGCGAGTTGTACACCAGGGTCCCGGAAGCGCGCATGAGTGAGCGGGAACGGCAATACGCCCGGATGCCCGACGAACTGGCCGAGCAGATAGAACGGTATGTTCTTTCCCGGCATATCTATCAGGATGTGACTCGCGATGGCCGGATAAGCGGGACAACGCTCGTGCTGATTGGCCGCTTTACGCGGCTCGGGCGTTTCCGGATCTCCATCACGGTTACGCTTCACGATGGCGCGACGGGCCAGGAGGTCGCCTATTTCCGGCAGACGCTGTGGGATGTCTTCGACACCAGCCAGACACTCAGCAATCTGGCCCGCGAAGTGGCTGACTTTATAGATCGCATTCAATACAAGTAATACCGATTTCAAATCAAGGANNCGTTGAGGAGCAAAAAGACGAGCCAACGAAGATAGCGCCTTGATTTGGAATTGGTATAAGGAAGGGGTAATCCGTGTATATCGTAATCCTTGCCGGCGGGTCCGGCACCCGTTTCTGGCCCTTGTCACGGGCTAAGCGTCCCAAACAGCTCATCTCCATTACCGGGGACAGGACCATGCTACAACGGACGGTCGAGCGGGTGCTGCCGCTCAACCCCAAGCGCATCCTGGTGATTACCAACCAGGTCCAGGCCGAAGAATCAGAACTACAGCTCTCCGGTTACCGGGGCGTGCCCATCGATGTCATCG
This sequence comes from Geobacter sp., assembly GCA_003151775.1. Taxonomy (GTDB): domain Bacteria; phylum Desulfobacterota; class Desulfuromonadia; order Geobacterales; family Pseudopelobacteraceae; genus Oryzomonas. Next base: position 62,418 of record PLYK01000079.1, read on the forward strand.
CCGAACCGTTTGCCCGGAACACCGCTCCGGCCATCGGGCTGGCCGCTGCCATCATCGCCGCCCACGACCCGACCGGGATCATGGCGGTCCTGCCGGCGGACCACTTCATCAAGGACGAAGAAGGGCTGCGGGATACGTTGGTTAAGGCCAGCCATGCAGCACATCTCGGCTATCTGGTGACGCTGGGCATCATGCCGTCCCGTCCCGAGACCGGCTACGGTTATATCGAGGCCGATATTGAACTGCGCGGCGACGGACCGTTCCCGGTGCGCCGTTTCGTGGAGAAACCGCCGTTGGAACAGGCGGTCCGATACCTGGAGGAGAGGAATTTCTTCTGGAACAGCGGGATGTTCATATGGCGTTGCGACACGATCCTGAGCGAGATAGCCTTCTACCAGCCCGACTTGGGGCGGGCCCTGGCAGGCATCTCATTTACCGGCGATGTCTGGGAACTCTCCGACCTGGCGGCGCAGATCGAGGCGATGTACGGCTCAATTGCAAGCGTTTCCATAGATTATGCCGTCATGGAGAAGTCCTCCAAGGTGCAGGTGGTGCCGGTTGAAATGGGGTGGAGCGATGTGGGAAGCTGGAGCGCGTTGCCGGAGGTGGTTGCCCCGGACGCCTCCGGGACGGTGTGCATTAATGCGGCCGGCCATATAGCGATTGATTCGTCGGATTGCCTCATCTACGCCGATGGCAAGGTGGTTGCCACGGTCGGGGTAAGAGGACTGGTGGTGGTTTCAACCCCCGATGCCCTGCTGGTGTGTGACCGGGACCGTGCCCAGGACGTGAAGAAGGTTGTGGAACAACTGGCTGCACGTGGCCTTACGTCCTGTCTATAATCTGCTGGTGGGCTTGTCTGCTGCGCTGCCGCTTCCCCACTAACTGCGCCAGCGGTTTTTTTTATCATCATTGTCAACCTGTATGCCAGTTGGAGTTGACCATTGGAGGGTTTGTGAAAGATATCATTTTGCAGGAGTTGGAGCAGATCCGGGAGCGGGGGTTATACCGCAGAACGCGCCTCATCCAGGGGCGCCAATCGGCCTGGGTGGAAATGGGGGGCAAAAGGGTCTTGTTGCTCTGTTCCAACAACTATCTGGGGCTTGCCGGCCATCCGGCCCTGATTGAGGCGGCGGTTAACGCCGCAACGCAGTTCGGCGTTTCGAGCGGGGCCTCGCGGCTCGTTTCCGGCACCATGGAGCTGCATGAACGCCTGGAGGCCGCGCTAGCCCGTTTTAAACAGACCCCTGCGGCGCTTGTCTTCAACAGCGGCTATGCCGCCAATACCGGCGTCATTCCGGCTCTGGCGGGGCGCGGCGATGTCATCTTTTCCGACCGCCTCAACCACGCCAGCATCGTTGACGGCGCCCTTCTGTCCGGAGCCCGTCTGGTGCGCTATCCCCACAACGATCATAACGCCTTGGCCCGGTTGCTGGAAAGACATCGCGGAAAAGGACGCGCCCTGGTCGTTACGGACGGCGTCTTCAGCATGGACGGCGATATTGCTCCGCTCAGGGAGATCGTCAGGCTCAAAACCGACCATAAGGCGCTCCTGATGGTGGATGACGCCCACGGCAGCGGGGTCCTCGGGGAACAGGGGAGGGGGGTCGCTGAAATGATGGGCGTCGCGGACGGCGTTGATATCCGGATGGGCACCTTCGGCAAGGCTTTTGGGAGCTACGGCGCCTATGCCGCTGTTTCACAGGAGTTGCGTGAATTGCTGCTCAATCGTGCGCGCAGTTTCATCTTTTCGACCTCCCTGCCGCCGACGGTGCTGGCGGCGTCGCTGGCGGCGGTCGAGTTGGTTCAGTCACCGGAAGGAGCGAGCCTGCGGGATCAACTCCGCCGCAATAGCGACCAATTCAGAAACAGTATGCGTTCGGCCGGGTTCACGCTCCCCGATGGCAACACCCAGATCGTGCCGCTTTTAACCGGGGAGGCCGACACGACCATGAGGTTTTCCGAGCAGTTGCTAGATGTTGGGCTGTATGTCCAGGGGATACGCCCTCCCACCGTGCCTGCCGGTGGCTGCCGGCTCCGTTTCACCCTCATGGCGACCCACGGTCATGGCGATCTGGACTGGGCGGCGGAGCGGATCGCTGCGGTCGGCCGGCGGGTGGGGGTTATCTGATGCCGTGGCATGAAGCAGCCTTTGGTGATCGTCTCTGGTACCGGGAACAGGGGCAGGGGCCTGCGCTGGTGCTGGTCCACGGCTGGTGCATGTCCTCTTTAGTCTGGCGCTTCCAGCTTGATCGGCTGTCCGCCGGATTCCGCGTGATAGCCCCGGACCTGCGCGGCCACGGGGACTCCCCGTTGGGCTCCGGAGAGTGTAGCATGGAGACGTTCGCTGCTGATATTGCCGCGCTTTTTCACCATCTCGACCTAGCCGGCGCCATTCTGGCGGGCTGGTCCCTGGGCAGCCTGGTGGCGGTAAGCGCTTTACCCCTTTTGGGGAGGCGGGTAGACGGTCTGGCGCTGATCTGCGGAACGCCGCGGTTCACCTCCAGTGAGGATTTTCCCCATGGGCTGGCTCGGGTCGAGGCCGACGGCATGGCCCTCAAGGTGCGGCGCAACCTGAAGCGTGCCCTTGAGGGGTTTGTTGCCCGCATGTTCGTCCCGGGAGAGCTGGCCGGGGATGGCCGAGAGGAGCAGATTCGCGCCCTGTTGGCAGCGGTGCCGGTTCCGGAGACGGATGTGGCGTTTCAATCCCTGGCCTCGCTAGTGGGGGCCGACGTGCGAAAACAGCTTCCAGCCATCGACCGGCCGACCCTTGTGATCAGCGGCGAACGTGATCCGATCTGTCCCTCTCCGGCTTCGGCCTACATGGCGGAGCGGATTCCCGCCTGCCGCCATGTGGTGTATGCAGGTTGCGGCCACGCCCCCTTCCTGACCCAAAGCGAGCAGGTTAGCGCCTGTCTGGCGGATTTCAGCCGGGAGGTGCGCGTCGCGTATGTTTGACAGGCGCAAGGTCAAAAGGACATTTCACCGGCATGCCGATGCATACGACCGGTTCGCCTCTGTGCAACAGAGGGTGGTGCGGCGTCTCATGGACCTTTTGGAGGCGCACGTCGGGGTGGAGCCCCGCACAGCACTGGATATCGGTTGCGGCACCGGAGCCTTGTCGGGCGCTCTGAAAGGTCGCTACCCGCAAGCGCTCTGCTGCGGGCTCGACCTGGCGTTCAACATGGTTCGCCAGGCCAGTGCCAAAAGCGGCAAGGATTGCCTCTTTGTCAACGGGGATGCGGAGCAGATCCCTTTTCGGGGAAGCTCGTTCGACCTTGTTATTTCCGCATCCACCCTGCAGTGGCTCGATTCCCTGGATGGCTGTCTCGAAGAATGCCGGAGGGTCGTCAAAAAGGATGGGCTGATCGCTATGGCCTTCTTTGGAGGCACGACATTATGGGAATTGCAGGAAAGCTATCGCGAAGCGCTTAGCCGGAGGGCGTCGGGGGATGATCCCCGTATCGAACGTTTGCATCGGTTCATTGGGGTCGAGGCGGTGCGGCGAGCGTTGGACCGCCTTGGCGCCGGACAGGCGCTGGTGGCAAGCGATATCGAGATGGATTTTCATCCGGATGTGTGGGGACTTCTCACGTCGATCAAGGGTATCGGCGCAGGTACGGCGTCGCGGGCCGGAGCGGGGGGGCTCGGCTGGCGGGGGATCCTGAACGATATGTCCGAGATCTACCGGCGGCGTTTCCTTGCGGATGGGATGATCCCAGCAACCTATGAGGTGATCTACCTTATAATAAAGCCGGCCTGATCTTGCATCTCATCTTCCGGCCATCTAAGACCTTAGCTCAATCACAAAATTCTCGACGTAGCCCTGCTACGCCTTAAGGTTTTGTTCAATCGCTACAGCCAAATCNNCCGACCAAAATCTGAGCGCAATTTTCTTATTGTTGTTCCTTAGAGGATGGCGATGATCTTTTTGGCCAGGGGATGAATAACGCTGTAGTGCACCTCGACCCCCTCCCGTTTGCCCTCGATGATCCCCTTGTGCTTCAACAGGGCCAGGTGTTGGGACACCGTGGCTTGCGGCAGGTTGAGGCACTCCCAGATATGTTTCACATTGCACTCCTGGGTGCAGAGGCCGGCCACGATCTTGAGCCTGATCGGATGGCCCAGGACCTTCAAAACCTCTGCCTCGGCTGTAAATTGCCTCTTTACATTGAATTCCATTTGTTCGCCTCGTGTAAAAGGATATTTAAAAATAATATATATTGATTTTTAGTGTGTCAAGGGGAAAAGAGGCGATGTAGTATCTCAGTTTGAATTTTGCCACTCTTGAAATACTTGTTCGGTCATGCTAGGCTCTAGGCGTCATCGAGGGGGCCGATCTGATTGAACGCATCAAGGCCCAAGGAGCTTGACCTTACCTACCAGCCCTTAAACTCCGTACATGACTAACGAACTGAAACGCCGTGAAGCCTTGGAAAAAAGGTCTTCACGGCGTTTTTTTGTTGGTTTTGTGAAGAATGGAGACGCGGCCCCTATGGGTTGCCGGAAGAAATAAAAAACCTCAGACCATCACTTCCAGACCTTTGCGATCAAGAATATTGAGCAGCTTTTGCGAAGGTCCACCTGGATGCTTCTCACCAACCTCCCACTTCTGGACTGTCGATAAGCTTGTGTTTAGTACGGATGCCATAACCGCCTGGCTAATATGATAGCGCTCACGCAAAGACCTAATTGCATCCGGGGTATAGTCAGGGACAGGCGGTATACACAGAGCGTCGTACTGGGCCATCTTTTTCTTATCAATGACCCCTAGTTTGTGAAGATCACTGGCAGTTTCGTGCACCATAGCAAGAATTCTACTCTTTTTTTTCATCTTTCACCTCCACAAGAGACCCATTCACAAGCGCCTCTTGGATCTTCTGTTTAGTCATTGAGAGCAAATCATCTGCAAGGATTCGGAGACCGATCAACTCTCTGTCTGTTATATTGGCGCGCTCATTTTTTTCAAATCCAAGCACAAAAAACCAACCATCCCCGCAGTTAGTCACCAACAAGGTTCTGACGCTTCCACTTTTCCCACGCCCAGGAAGAGCCACCCTCTTTTTATAAACGCCCCTCCCAGATCCGCATCTACAAGGCCATTTATCATCTCATCCACGGCTCGGCATAACGCTGAATCCGCTAACCCAGCCTTTTTAGCCCACCTATTGAACTCTTTGTTTTTGATGATCATAGGTATATTGTAGCACTAGGTGAAATTTGGTCCAAGAAAAAAGTAGCCACACAAATGGTAATAATCTGCGCTATTTTGGGACTATGATTTCTTCTGAGGCAATACCGGCACATATGAGGACAACGGCAGAGGGCAGAAATGAATCACCCCGCCGCAAGCAGCGGGGTATTTACAACCGTAGTTGATTGTTGAATCGCCACAAGTGGCGGGGAATTAGACCCGCAGAGATTAAATGGGGAGTGTCCCTATTTATCCAAATGGGGAGTGTCCCTATTTATCCCAAAATCCGCATATTACAAACTAAACCCTTTAATTTCAAATGTGAATATGTGAAGGGCGTCCCCAAAGGTTACCTTATGTGAAGGGCGTCCCCAAAGGTTACCTCAGGAACAACTGCGACTGGCTCACGACTAGGAACAAGGCCGATTTCGGCAACAGGCCCAATGTGCTCGACCCCGTCGAACTGATTGAACGCATCAAGGCCCAAGGAGCTTGAACCTTACCTCCCAGCCCTTAAACTCCGTACATGCCCAACGAACTGAAACGCCGTGAAGCCTTGGAATAAAGGGCTTCACGGCGTTTTTTTTGGTTGGTTTTGTGAAGAATGGAGACGCGGCCCCTTTGGGTTGCCCTTTTGGAGGGCAACAGTTTTTTTATGATACACAGCATTTTTTGTACTTTTTTCCACTACCGCAAGGGCATGGATCATTTCGACCTATTTTCCCACTGTCTTGTTTAGCCTTCTCGATTCTTTTGGTCCTCAAATTTTCAGCCATTCTTTTTAGTGTGTCTAGTTCTGCCACAGGGATGTCATTAAGATTCAAGAAGTCAAAATTTACATCCGATAGACTTCCATCACTATCGTAAGAAAGCTCAAGACGCAATCGCTCCTTGTCATTTGTGACTAGCATTGTTGAATATGAATGCTCATTTACAAGCTTCTCGTTTCGCTCAATCTGGCCTTTCTGCCAGCAGAACATGGTGATGTTTTGATTGCCGTAAATTGAAAGTGGCTGTACACGCCCTATTTTTGATTGCAACGCTAACGATTTATCAATGTTTGAAGCAATTGAATTACGCCAATCGCCACCAGAATCAAGAATCATACTAGCGACTTTTCTTTTACCAGGTTTTGTGTGAGCGGCTAACAAATTAACAATCTCTTCAAGACGGCCCGGCATTTTCTGTTTCAACAGACTTTTTTTGGAAGGGTCTAACATCTTTTCAAAATAATACCGGTCTATGTCTGATCTATATCCATACCATGTAATTGAATCCATGCTTTTAAAACCTTTTACATATTCGGCATAAACATTGTGTTTGATGTATAACCCGAGGTGGTCTAACTCATCATCGGTGCGAATAAGTTCTGAATGAAATGCACGCATTCTCTGTTCGACAAAATGGAGGAAAACTAACGGATTGCCGAAAACATCAGAATAAACTCGCAGGTCATCAATAGATATTGACCATATCGGATCAGTTCCAACATCAATACCTATTTTCTTTAAATGTTGTACCTGTGCTGCAATTTCTGTAAATGGATCGAGCGTTACAGCGCATACTGTGACATGTTCAAAATGCTTACCAGAAAGCTTTCCGATTTCCTTATGATCTTCATTGTAAAGCAGTACTTCATCATTGCTTCGCATATACTCCAAGAAGCGTTTCCCCTGTTCGGCAGGCTTATGAACAAGATTTTTTAGCGACTCGATATATGCGGGAAAATCCGTAGTTGGTGGAGTATATGTAAAGGCACCGGCTTTAACCTCAACTATGAATAGATGGTCTTCGTAGATTATAAGGGCATCAGCCTCACACCACTGCTTTCCGCTGCTAGGTGAAGTCTGCCATCGATAGTAAACGGAATGATAAATTTGAGCATCAGGCAGCAATATTTTAAATAAATTAATGGGGATTTGCTCGGATAGCTCCTTTTGCTTATCATTCCAAATCTTGGCATATTCCGGTTTCCTATTTGTTGCAATATGCTGGATAATTCTATACAAGTTGTCAAACAGGCTGTAGGTTTCAAAGCAGTAATAGTGTTCATTGAGTTTGATAAACGGGTACCTAAATACTGGCCATATACGCAATGGCCATCCTTTAAACGGCCCATCAGCAAAAAATTCAGTGTCTTGACCAGGCTTCAGGGAAAGATCTTCGAGAAATGTTTTCGGCAATCGCGTAATTTTTTCGAGATCAAATAAATCGAATCCGAAGAATCTTCCAAAAACATCATTACGTAACTCTTCCCAATTATTTTCTTCAATTACCTGATTCATCAATTCAGGCAACCCTTTTATCTCTACCGATGATTGTGTAACTTTATCTGATAATTTGGCACAAGTCATATCTTTGAAAAAAATTAAGTCTTGAGTTGCTTTTGGTATTCCTTGTGTTGCTGTCTCCAATAGTTTTTGTAAAGATTCAAGAATTTCATTTGCACCTATCCCATAAAATTCTTTCAAAATATTATCGTGAGGTGTCAATACTTCATGGTAAAAAGGTATTTCATTTGGCACGTAACGTTTACCCCTGACGTTGCACCACATAATTTGTGCCTTGAAATAAAATTCATCGAACTCTTCATTGTGGTCAGGCTCACGACGGTTAACTGCCGTTTGGCAAATCATAAATTCAGTATTCAATTGCATGAACAGATCAGTGACTAAGTTCTTTAACTCTTGCCATCTCTCTTCATTTAACTCAGTTTCCACAACACCTGCTGGTGGAACTGAAACGATAATACTTTGGACATAATCTATCATTCTTAGAGACATACCAGCTTCGTGGTCAATTTCCACCTCGGTTTCTTTTCCGATATGATGCGAGGCTTTTTCCCAGGCTGCACGGTGTAAGATTTTATCAGGAGGAAGTACTTTAATGAGTTCAGATATCTTGGCAATCTTTTCATCAATTTGAATGCAAACCTCTGGAAAACGTGCCACAAGCCTACCTTGCATTGCTTGGAACTGATCGCCTGACATATTGCTCCGACTGACTATAGTTTCACCATATCGGGCCATCTCAAGTGGGCCGTATCTAAAGAAGTCATCTGGCTTCACAGTTTCTAAATGATGGGTATTGCTTTTCGATTTATTTTTTGCCCTTCGGTTTTTCCCCATAGGACACCCTCATTATCGTACCGATAGTTTTTGTCTCTTAGGCGAGGGGCTTTGCGTCTTTGCCCAGAAAGACGTAATCACTGAATTGGTGGCCTTGATAAGCGGTTAAAGGTTCAGAGACGCCGTCCGGCAAATCGACCTCAATATCAAACTCCTCAATCACCTGTGAGCGATCAACAACATTCCAGGCTGCAGCCTGGAGCTTTTTGTCGATTATTTCTTTTCGAGTGAGGAGTTCTGATTTCATGTCGCTACTCAATTAAACATAAGGATAAATACAATGTAATGGCGTTGCTCAGCGGGGAAAGATGTCCTTGCTCAGATGACAGGCCGCAAACCGGCCGTCCCGCTTCTCTTCCAACGGCGGCGGTGTGGTGCGGCATATTTCGACGGCATAACGGCAGCGGGTATGGAAGCGGCAACCGCCGGGGATTGCCAGGGGGGAAGGGATGTCGCCGGACAGAAAGACCGTTGTCTCCCGATGCCCACAGGCGATGCGCGGGATGGCCGCGATCAAAGCCTCGGTGTAGGGGTGTTGAAAGTGTTGGAAGAGTTGGGCAGCCGGTGCGCTCTCGACGATTACCCCCAGGTACATGACCAGCACCCGGTCACAGATATGCCGCAGGACCGAAAGATCATGGGATATGATGGCCATGGTCAGGTGGCGCTCAGACTTCATGGTCTGGAGAAGATTGATGATCTGGGCCTGGATGGAGATGTCGAGGGACGAGACCGGTTCGTCGGCGATGATGATCTCGGGTGACGAGGCCAGGGCTCGCGCAATGCCGATGCGCTGGCGCTGACCGCCGGAGAATTCGTCGGGGAAGCGGTCGGCGTGCTCCGCCTCCAGGCCGACCGCCTCCAGAAGCTTGAGCATTGCTGCGCGTATTGCCTGCCGTGAGCTGCTTTTTGCAATGACCAGCGGTTCGGCAATGGAATCGCCGACGCGCATGCGCGGGTTCAAGGAGGAATAAGGGTCCTGGAAGATCATCTGCGTCCGCTGCCGGAACCGTTCCCGTTCTGCCGGGGAGAGTGTGCGGACCGCCCTGCCGCAGTAATGGACCTCGCCGCTGTCGGGGGGCAATAAGCCGGCCAGGAGCTTGCCCAGGGTCGTCTTTCCGCACCCGGATTCGCCGGCAATGCCGACGGTTTCTCCCTTGCTTATCTCCACGTCAACCCCGTCAACCGAGGTAAGCACCCCTGTCTGCGAGGCAGGGCCGGCACTGACACGGAACTGTTTGCGGAGATTTACTCCGCTGAGAATCGAAGGATTCGAAGTCATAGGCGTTTCCAGCAGCGTACGTAATGGCCGGGAGAAACCTCCTCCAACTCGGGAACCCGGGTTCGGCATGGAGGGGAGGCAGCGGGGCAGCGCTCGCAAAAGCCGCACCCGGACAGTTGGTTCGTCAGGCCGGGAGGCTGTCCCGGGAGGGTGGTAAGCGGTTCTCCCGGTTGCGCATTTTGGGGGAGGGACGCCAAAAGCGCAGCGGTATAGGGGTGTCGGGGGGCGCCGAGAAGTTCCATTGTCGGGGCCGATTCCACTATGCGGCCGGCGTACATGACATAGGTCCGTTCCGAGCGCTCGGCCACAATCCCCAGATCGTGCGTGATCAGCAGGATGCCCATCTCCTCGGAACGCCTGAGGGAGTCGATCAGTTCAAGGATCTGGGCCTGGATGGTGACATCCAGCGCGGTCGTCGG
>PLYK01000042.1:0-3250 GCA_003151775.1 Geobacter sp.
ATATTACCGATACACGGTCGTAACACCGATTTCAAATCGAGGATGAAATCAAGGCGGCGAGGATTGAGGCGACGAAGGCGTACAGGCAGTACGTTGAGGAGCAAAAAGACGAGCCAACGAAGATGCCGCTTTGATTTGGAATTGGAAAAAAGAGCCTCATGAAACAGATACCCGCCCTGGTCATGACCGTCATCCTGCTCTTCGCCCTGCCGCTTTGCACCCATGGCGGGGAGCTCGTCATCAGCGCCGTCGGCGACATCATGCTGGCCGGAAAGTGGGCGCCGCTCCTGAAGAAGAGGGGCTACGACCACCCCTTTGGCGGGGTGGCGGCGGCACTGGCCAACAGCGACGTCAACCTGGCAAACCTGGAATCCCCCATCGCGAGCGGGGGCAGGGAATACACTTCAAAAAGATTCCGCTTCCGGGCCGAGCCGGAGGTGGCCAAGGCCATACGCAAGGCCGGCTTCAACCTGGTCAACCTGGCCAACAACCATAGCATGGACTTTGGCTCCGGGGCGCTGGCCGAGACCATGGCCAATCTGGAGGCGGCCGGCATCGCCTGGATCGGCGCCGGCGGGGACCTGGCCGAGGCGCGCAAGATGGCGCTCTTTAACGTCAAAGGGAAAAAGATCGCCTTTCTGGGGTATTCCCTGACCCAACCGGTGGAGTTTTTTGCCGCGCAACAGCGCCCCGGCACCGCACCGGGCTATGAACACATCTTTATACCGGATATTGCCCGGGCACGCCAGGAGGCGGATTATGTGATCGTCTCCTTTCATTGGGGCAAGGAGGGGCGCAGCATGCCGCTCCCCTTGCAACGCAGCATCGCCCACAAGGCCATCGACGCCGGGGCGGACGTGATCATCGGCCACCACCCCCACGTGCTGCAGGGCATCGAGCGCTACGGGAAAGGCATCATCTTCTACAGTCTCGGCAACTTTACCTTTGCCAGCGTTGGCACGGCAACCGGTCAGAGCGCCATCATCCGCCTTAAGTTGGACGATGCGCGCCGCGAGGCGGAAATTCTGCCGTTGGATGTGCTGTACCGGCGGGTAGGGTTTCAGCCCCGGCTTTTATCGGGGAAACCGGCCGCAGACGTCATTGAACAGTTGAATTTCCTGTCCAAACCGCTTAATACAGAGATCAAATCCCAAAACAATTCGTACGTCGTGAGATTCTGACATGAAAATCCTGTTGACCACGCTCCACGCCAAATATTCCCACGCCTCCCTGGCGCTCCCCTGCCTTGCGGCATACTGCCGGAACATACCCGGCGTATCGGTCGTTATCCGGGAGTGGACCATCAACGAGCCACGCGAGCAGCTATTGCGCCATATCATGTCCGAGCAGGCGGATATGGTGGCCTTTTCCTGCTACATTTGGAATATCGAAAAGACGCTGCGCATCGCGTCCGACATCAAGAAGATAGTTCCGGACACGCGCATCGCCCTGGGCGGCCCGGAGGTGTCCTTCAACATCTTCGAGTTGATGCACGACAATCCTGCCATTGACTTCGTGATCAAAGGGGAGGGTGAACGGATCTTCCAACTGCTGGCCACGACACTCATCAAACACGGCTGCAGCAACCTGCTGGAGCGTTCCCTGGCCGAGATCGGCAACCTGTATTACCGTGATGGCGACGACATCACCTCCGGCCCGCTCAGCAAGCACTTCGTGGACCTGGACAGCATCCCCTCCCCCTTCGGGGCCGGATTGGTGGATCTGAAAAAACCGCTGGTCTACTACGAAACATCCCGCGGCTGCCCCTTTTCCTGTGCCTTCTGCCTCTCGTCCGCAGAGGGGCACGTCCGTTCCTTCGGCATGGAGCGCATCAAGAGCGACCTGGGCCTCCTCATGCGCCACAATATAGCCAACATCAAACTGGTGGACCGCACGTTCAACTTTGACGCCCAGCGGGCCAACGATATATGGGAATTCATCCTGGAATACAACCGGGGCAGCCATTTCCATTTCGAAATCGCCGCCGACCTTTTGACCGAAGACAACCTGAACATGCTGAAGAGTGTGCCGCCCAACATGTTCCGTTTCGAGATCGGCGTCCAGTCTGCCTCGGAAACCACCCTGCTGCGGGTCGGCCGCAAGTCCAACCTTGGCCGCATCTTCGATACCGTCCGCCGCCTTAAGTCCGAGACCGGCATCGAGCTGCACCTGGACCTGATCGCCGGGCTGCCGGGCGAGGATTTTACCGGTTTCCTCGCCTCCCTGCGCGCCGTGGCCGACCTGGACCCGCACATGATCCAGATCGAACCGCTCAAGGTGCTCAAGGGCTCTGCCATGCGGGAGATCGCCAGCCGCGACGGCTATCATTTCTCAGGCTTTCCCCCCTACACGATCCTGCGCAACCCGTGGCTCAAGTATGCCGATATCAGCCGCATCGAAACCATCGGGCGCCTGCTGGACCTGTTTTACAACCACGGCAGTATTTCCGCGGCCCTGAGGCTTTTGCGGCGCACCATCGACACGGCCTCGCTCTTCGACCGCATGGCGCGCCAAGCCGGCAACGACAACCTTTCCGGCCTTTCCACCCGGCGCGCGTACGAACTGTTCGCACGTTTAGCGGGACCGCTGGTGGATGACGCGACGCGGCGCCTGCTGAACGATGCACTCTTCTTCGACTACTGCCGGCAGGAGATGCCGTTGATGGGCAAGCTCCCCTCCTTTGCCGCCGAGCGCCAGGACAAATGTGCCTGGCCGGGCCCACGCGAATTGCCGGCCCGCCTGGGACTGCCGCCGGACAGCCGGGTTAAGGCATTCCGCTACGCGTTTATAAAGGATTATCGCCGCGAGGAGGGGAAAAACGGGGAGGTAAGCATCACCTTCGTGTATGTTTCCGGGACCGGCCGCGGCCTGCAGGTCATGGTGTTATAGGGGAGACCGGCTCCATCGTCACGCGGCCGCCCAACTCGGCCAGCAGGGCATCCATATCCTCCACGAAGCCGGGCATGACGGCAATGCGGATGATACCGGCCACATTGTCCACCGTACTCATGGTGTTCATCCCCTCATAGGCCTCCAGGATGAACTTGAGAAAGACCATATCGCGGTGCTTCACCCGAAAATAGCGGCAGATCGCATCAGACATGACGGATTCGCAGGATAAGGGACTCGGAATTAACTGATATACCAAGTTTTACGCTCAGATTTAGGTCAGATTTGTCGTTCCTGATTGAGCAAAACCGCAGGCGTAGCAGGGCTACGCCGAGGATTTTGTGATTGAAGGGGCGGCAAA
>PLYK01000042.1:3269-12500 GCA_003151775.1 Geobacter sp.
TCATCCTTGATTTGAAATCGGTATGTGGCGGGGCGCCATGGCCATGCGCGCGAAGTCGAAGCCGCATCACGGAACCTGTTCTCCCTGGATGGCCACCTTGCCCGCCCGCCCGGCAAGCTCGCCCATAAAAAACCGGCACGCCGGCACGTTGGCAACCCGGCGCGCCGCCTCGCCCAAGGTGATGCAACGGATACCCTCTGCCGCAAAACGCTCCAGCAGGCGCACAAAGGAAGCCCGGATGGCGCCCCCTTCCAGTTCGGCGTGGATGGTCAGCACATTGAGCCCGTCCTTCACCTGGCCGAGATAGTAGTCGTGGATGTTTTCGGGGGTGATGCCGTTCTCGCCCAGGAGCTCGTCGGCGGTCGGCAGGGTGGTGGGGATCTGCAGGGTGCGGAAACGGCGGCCCTCCATGACCGGGTAGAAGGGGTGCGTGCCGCGCCCGTCGCTGCAATAACTTAGTCCCATGGCGTCCTGCACCTCCAGGGAATCGGCTGACACGGTCCAGCCCGGCGCTGCAGTGGTTTCGGCGCGATGGCCCAGGAGATCCTCGAACTGTGCGTTGGCCCGGCCCAGTTCCATGGCGGTCAGATGCTTGGGAAACCAGGGGAGATAATCATGCCATTTGACGTGATCCCAGCAGTGGATGCCGGCCTCGTGGCCACGCTGTTCCGTCTCCCGCAGCACGCCGGGAAAGGTTGCCGCTATCATGGGCGCCGGCAGGAGCGTGCCGTACAGCATGGTTCTGATGCCATAGGCCGACGGCGCCTTGGTGCGCAGCATCTTTTTGAGGAAACCCTTGCGGGTGAAGATGCGGCGGACGGCCTTGCCCGAATTGTCCGGTCCCATGGAAAAATAGAAGGTGGCCAAAACCCCGAAACGCGCCAGATCCTCAAGCAGGGCCGGCACGCCGTCACGCGTCCCGGCATAGGTGTCCACATCCACCTTCAATGCAACGATCTTTTCAGCCATGAACCGTTCTTTCCCGGTGTTATTACGATCGCGCCGGAGTTTATCAAGGTTTGCCTGCCGTGTACAACCCCTAATATGTTTCTGCCGTCACCATTCCGGCCATCTTGATGATTTCTCGATACCGCGGCCAACAAAACTGATATTTTTTTGATAGTGTTGGTGATATATTGCTATGCTTGTATCGCAAGGTACACGAGGATTTGAATTTTTTTGCGGCCACGGCACGGGCCGCCCTTTAGGGAGAATTATTCTATGGAACCGGAAAACGGTCCCGTCGGCAACGGCATTTTCAGGAAGATCACCCGGGCCGTATTCGGCGATCCCAAACTCATCAAGGACCCGAATCTCTTTCACAAGATGTCCCTGATCCCGATCCTGGCCTGGGTGGGCCTGGGGGCCGACGGCCTTTCCTCCTCGGCATACGGCCCTGAGGAAGCCTTCCGCGCCCTGGGGCAGCATACCTACCTGGCGGTCTTTCTCGGCCTGGCCACGGCACTGACTGTCTTCATTATTTCCTATGCCTATTCACGCATCATCGAGCATTTCCCCCACGGCGGCGGCGGTTACATCGTGGCGACCCACATGCTGGGGGAAAAAGCGGGCGTCGTCTCAGGCAGCGCCCTGCTGGTGGACTACGTGCTGACCATTACCGTCTCCATCGCGGCCTGCGTGGATGCCATGTTCAGCTACATCCCCCAGCATTTTCACCATTACAAGGTCCCTTTCGCCTGTTTCCTGGCAGTGGTGCTCATTGTTATGAATATCCGCGGGGTCAAGGAATCCATTTCGGTGCTGGCGCCTATTTTTATTGTCTTTGTGACTACTCATCTAGTGATGCTTATTTATGCAATCTTTGCGCATACAGATCGCTTAGTACCATTGGCCAATGAGATACACGGCAACTTTGGGAATGACCTCTCCACTATTGGCGGCCTGGGCATCATGATGATCTTTTTGCGGGCCTACTCCCTGGGGGGTGGTACCTACACCGGTATTGAGGCGGTTTCCAACGGTATGCAGATCATGCGTGAGCCCCGCGTCCAGAGCGGCAAGCGCACCATGATTTATCTGGCTACATCTTTGGCCTTCACAGCTGGTCTCCTGTTTCTCTGCTACTCGTTGGTCGGGGTCAAGCCGGTAGAGGGCAAAACCCTTAACGCCGTGCTGGCCGATGGATTGTATGCCTCCTGGCCCATGGGACACTGGCTGGCGTTTATCACGATATTTTCGGAGGGAGCGCTTTTGCTGGTCGCCGTTCAAACCGGTTTTGTCGACGGCCCGCGAGTGATGGCCAACATGGCGGTGGATTCCTGGTTTCCGCACCGCTTTGCATCACTCTCGGTACGTTTGACCATGCGCAACGGCATTGTCCTGATGGGGGTTGCAGCCATAACGCTCCTGATCTACACCCAGGGTTCGGTCTCGGCAATGATCGTCATGTATTCCATTAACGTCTTTCTGACATTTTCCCTTTCGCAGCTCGGCATGTCTAAGTTTTTCATCGAACGCAGGAAGGACGATCCCCAATGGCTGCGACACCTCAGCGTACATCTGGTCGGCTTGGCTCTGTGCGCCACCATCCTGGTCATCACGGTCATCGAGAAGTTCGCGGAAGGAGGCTGGTTGACCGTGCTGATTACCTCACTGGTGATCGCCCTCTGTTACCTGATCAAAGGGCATTACACCAGGGTCCGCAAAGCGGTTTCCCAACTGGACGAGCAACTGCTGGATTTCCCCACCAGCGGCCCGGTCAATACCGCCCCCCTGGACAAGAACGCCCAGACCGCCATCCAGTTGGTATCCGGTTACAGCGGCTTCGGTGTGCATACCCTGCTCTCCATCCTTACCACCTTCCCCAAGACCTACAAGAACATCATGTTCGTCTCGGTGGCGGTGGTGGATTCCGGCTCGTTCAAGGGGGCCGAGGAGGTGGAGGCCCTTGAGGCATCGGTCAAGGCCGGCCTGGAAAGATATGTCAGCCTGGCGCGCCGGCTCGGTTTCGCTGCCGACTACCGTTTGGCGGTGGCAACGGATGTAGTGGAGAGCGCCGTATCCATCTGTAAAGAGGCTGCGGAGGAGTTCCCGCGCTCGTCGGTCTTCACCGGACAGCTCACCTTCAGGCTGGAGAAGTTCTACCACCGGATGCTGCACAACGAGACCGCCTTTGCCATCCAGCGCCGCCTTCAGTGGGAGGGCCTCACCACGGTCATTCTGCCCATTCGGGTAAAAACCTGATACGGTTTCGATACCTTTATTGCGCCATCCCACCCCCCTCAACGAGGCCTAGCCCATGCCCGCTAACGGCGACGACAACCGCCCTTCCCCCGAAACCCTCCTGAAGCTTGCCCAGGCGGAGGAAGCCGAGGCTGAACAGGCGAAACAGGGAAAGCTTAAGATCTTCCTCGGCTATGCCGCCGGGGTCGGCAAGACCTACGCCATGCTGGAAGCCGCCCGTAGCCGCAAGGGCGAGGGACGCGACGTGGCGGCGGGGTATGTGGAATCCCACGGCCGCGCCGAGACCGATGCCCTGCTGGCAGGCCTGGAAGTCATCCCCAGGAAGGAGTTCATCTACCAGGGGGTCCGGCTCACCGAGATGGACCTGGACGCAGTGCTGGCCCGCAAGCCCCAACTCGTCCTGGTCGATGAACTGGCACATAGCAACGCCCCGGGATCGCGTCACGAGAAACGCTGGCAGGACGTGGAGGAACTCCTGGCCGCCGGCATCGATGTCTTTACCACGGTCAATATCCAGCATTTTGAGAGCCTGAACGATGTCGTGGCCCAGATCACCGGTGTGACCGTACGCGAAACCCTGCCCGACCACCTGCTTGATACCGCTTTCGAGATCAGGCTGGTGGATATCCCCCCCGAAGACCTGCTGCAACGCCTCCACGAAGGCAAGATCTACATCGCCGGCCAGGCCGCCAAGGCTATTGAGA
This sequence comes from Geobacter sp., assembly GCA_003151775.1. Taxonomy (GTDB): domain Bacteria; phylum Desulfobacterota; class Desulfuromonadia; order Geobacterales; family Pseudopelobacteraceae; genus Oryzomonas. The sequence goes on from PLYK01000042.1 coordinate 7,178, forward strand.
AGTTTTTCAGGCCGGGCAACCTGATGGCGTTGCGGGAGCTGTCGCTGCGCCGCACCGCCGCCCGCGTGGACGACCAGATGCGGGCCTATATGGAGACCCAGGCCATTGCCGGGCCATGGGCCACCACGGAACGTCTCCTGGTCTGCATCAGCGGCAGCCCGTACAGTGAAAAGCTGATCCGCGCCACCTGCCGCCTGGCGGAAGAGTTGAAGGCCCAATGGTACACCGTCTACATCGAAACGCCGGAAAGCGGCAAACACGCCCGGGAAAACCGGGAGCATGTGTGGCGCGACATGCGCCTGGCCGAAAGCCTGGGCTCCCAGGTAGCCTCCGTTACCGCTCCCACGGTTACCGATGCAATCCTGGACTATGCCTTGCGGCACAATGTCACCAAGATCGTGATGGGCAAACCGACCAGGCCGCGCTGGCGTGAACTGGTTAACCCCCCTGTCGTGGACCGGGTCATCCGCAATAGCGGGGCCATAGATGTGGTGGTGGTCAGCTTCGAATCGGCTGAAAAGCCTGGCCGGCAAGCGAAACAAACGGCACAGGGCCCGTTCGGGTTCCGCGGTTATGCGGCGAGTCTCATGCTCGTCGCCGCCGTTTCCGTGGTTTGCGAGCTTTTCAGACCCCTTTTGGACCCCACCAACATGGTCATGTTCTATCTCCTGGCGGTGGTTGTCGCGGCGGTGCGGCTCAGCCGAAAACAGGCTGTCGTCACCTCCTTTCTGGGGGTGCTGGCCTTTGACTTCTTTTTCGTCCCGCCCCGCTTCACCCTTGCCGTGGCCGATTCCCAATACCTGATCACCTTCATCGCCCTGTTCACCGTCGGGGTGGTCATCAGCACGCTGGTGGCCCATTCAAGGGAGCGGGCCGAGGCTATGCGCACCCGTGAGCTGCAAACCGCAAGCCTCTACTACTTAAGCCGCGACCTTGCCGCAGCCGCTGATATCGGCGCCGTCATGAAGGCCCTGATCAGGAATGCGGAGGAGGCCCTGAATGCGCAATTGGCCCTGTTTTTGCCGGAAGGGGAACGGCTCGACGTCATGGCGGCCAGCGACGGCCTGACCATCGACGCCAAGGAACAGGCCGTGGCCGACTGGGCCTTTCGTAACCGCCATCCGGCCGGACGCGGGACCGATACGCTCGTATCCTCCGGACTCCTCTACCTCCCCTTGCAGACCCCGGCCAGCGTGCTGGCGGTCATGGGGGTGCGCCTGGAGAACGACGTGGAGTACCGCTCCACGGAGAGCAGGCGACTTTTGGATGCCTTTGCCACCCAGGCCGCCATGGCCATGGAGCGGGTGCAGTTCTCGCGGCAGGCCGAGCAGGCCCAGATACTCCAGGCCAGGGAAAACCTGGAGCGCGCCCTGCTCAACTCCATCTCCCACGACCTGCGCACCCCCCTGTCATCCGTCACCGGCGTCCTTACCAGCCTCCGGGACGAAGGGGCTCACCTGAACGACCAGGCGCGCCGGGAGCTTCTGGATACCGCCTGTGGCGAGGCCGAGCGCCTGAACCGCTTTGTCGCCAACCTGCTGGACATGACCCGCATCGAGGCCGGCGCGGTCAGGTTGAACCTTGAACCGTGCGATGTGCAGGATCTGGTGGGATGCGCCCTGGCGGTGCTGGAGCCACGCATCGGGAACAGGGAGGTGTCGTTCAAGATGCTCCCGGTCATGCCGCTGGCGCCCATGGATCTGGTTCTGATGACCCAGGTCCTGGTCAATCTCCTGGAAAACAGCCTGAAATATTCGCCGGCGGCCACTGTGATCGAGATTGTCGCCAGTACCGACGCAAACCGGCTTATCATCGAGGTTGCCGATCATGGCCCCGGTGTTCCGGAAAAGGATCTCCAGCGCGTCTTCGACAAGTTCTACCGCATTCCGGTCCCCGAGGGGGCCGGAGGGACCGGCCTGGGGCTCTCCATCTGCAAGGGGATCGTGGAGGCGCACAACGGCACGATCAGGGCGGAGAACCGGCCGGGCGGAGGGCTCAAGATCGTGATACACCTGCCGCTCAGTTCAACGGAACATTAAGTTAAGGAGTATGCCGTATGATTAAACTGACCTGGGACGAACATTTCAGCGTTGGCGTAGCGTCGATGGATAAGCAGCATCAGGTGATCTTCGACCATATGTCGGCCGTCAGCTCGGCGCTGGAGGAGGATGCGCCCCGCTCCAGGAGTGCACTGCTGCTCGAAACGTTCGATATCTACTGCAAGATGCACTTTTTCGAGGAAGAACGGCTCATGGATGAGATGCAGTATCCCGCTCTGGCCGGCCACCGACGCCAGCATGATCTGTTCGTAAGCGACCTCGAAGGGTTCATGGCCCAAAAGCACCAGGGGCTTGATGGTTTTTTTGCGATCCGGGACTGGTTTCTCAATCATATCCTCCGGGAGGACATCCCCTACGGGGCGTTCAGGAGAGACCACCCCTGACGGAAAGGGCACGCGACATGGCCGATGAAAAGGGCTCCCTCTTGCCCCGCATCCTGGTAATCGACGACGAACTGGCGATACGCCGTTTTCTGCATACCGTTTTGTCCAGCGAGGAGTTTGCGCTGCACGAGGCGGAAGGAGGCCATAGCGGATTGGCGGCTGCAGCCGCATTCCGGCCGGATGTGATCCTGCTCGACCTGGGATTACCGGACCTGGACGGGATTGAGGTCATCAAGCGAATCCGCGAATGGTCCCAGGTCCCGATCATCGTGCTCTCGGTGCGGGAGCGGGAAGACGACAAGATCGCCGCCCTGGATGCCGGCGCCGACGACTATCTCACCAAGCCGTTCGGAGTCGGCGAGCTGCTGGCCCGCATCCGTGCCTCATTGCGCCGCACGCTCCAACAGGCTTCGGAACCGGTCTTCGCCAGCGGCGGGCTCACCCTCGACCTGAATCTCCGCCGGGTGACCGTCAACGGCGCCGAGATCCAACTGACCCCGACCGAGTACGATCTGCTCAAGCTTTTGGCCACCCACGCCGGCAAGGTGCTGACCCACAGCCAGATACTCAAGCAGATCTGGGGCATCGCCTACCAGGAACAGCCCCACGTACTGCGGGTGAACGTCAGCAACCTGCGCCGCAAGATCGAGGCGGACCCTTCACGCCCCCGCTACATCGTTACCGAGCCGGGCGTGGGATACCGGCTCAAGATCATCGAGTAACCACACCATGATCAACTGGCTTTTGTTGCTGGTCGCCCTGGCCATCATCCTGCTGGGAGCGACCGTGTTCACGAACGGGCTGGAGTGGCTCGGCAAGAAGTTGAACCTGTCGGACGGCGCCGTGGGGAGTATCTTCGCCGCCGTCGGCACCGCCATGCCCGAGACCCTGGTGCCGATCATCGCCATCCTGTTCGGCTCCAAGGCCGCCGGCCGCGAGATCGGAGTGGGCGCCATCATCGGCGCCCCCTTCATGCTGGGCACCCTGGCCTTCTGCATCAGCGGGATTGCGGTCATGGTCAACCGCAGGAAGAGGGACGACTACCCGGTCATGCGGGTGGACACCATCGTCATGCGGCGCGATATGGAGTATTTTCTGGCCCTCTACGCCCTGGCCATCGCCGCCTCCTTCCTGGGCGGACACCCGGTGATCAAGACCTTCATCGCCTTGGTGCTGTTCCTGGCCTACTGCGGTTACGTGCTCACGACCCTGCGGGGGGGCGCCGGCAACTACGAGGTCGAGGAGGCGGACCTGGATCCGTGCTATTTCGCGCCCCGATCCCATGACCCCCATATGGCCATCATCGCCGCTCAGGTGGCCGGCTCGCTGTTCCTGATCGTGTGGGGATCGTACATCTTCGTGGACAAGGTGCAGACCATATCGGCCCGGATGGGGGTTTCGCCGTTCGTGCTGGCCATGATCATCGCCCCGATCGCAACCGAACTTCCGGAGAAGTTCAACAGCGTCATCTGGATCAACAAGGGCAAGGACACCCTGGCAATCGGTAACATCACCGGCGCCATGGTCTTTCAGGGGGCGGTCATCACGGCCATCGGCATCATGATGACCGAATGGAGGCTGGACGCCACGGCCTTGACAACCGTGGGCATCACCTTCGCCTCGGTGGGGCTGGCCTACTGCCAGATCCGCTGGAAACGTCACCTGACACCGGGGACGTTGCTGGTGGGGGGGGTGTTCTACCTGGCTTTTATCGCATTCATCGCGATGGGGAGAACCTGAGCCCCTGCCGGCTGTCGCGCCGCTCCAGTTCGGCGTCGATCAGGTTGAGCACCTCGAACTTGTTCAGCGACCAGAGCGGCGCCACCAGGTTGTCGCGACCGCCGTCGCCGGTCAGGCGGTGGATCAGGATGGCAGGGTCGAGCAGTTCCAGAAAATCGCATACCAGCCCGGCATAGCCGTCCCGGTCCAAAAGCGCCACCTCGCCTTGCCCATACATCTCCGCCAGGCGGGTCCCCTTCATCACATGCAGCAGGTGCAGCTTGACGCCGTCTACGCCGATACGGTTCAACGCGCCCGCCATGGCCAGCATCTCCTCCCGCGTCTCGCCGGGGAGCCCCAGGATGACATGGGCGCAGACCCGAATCTTGCGTGCCCCGGCCCGTTGCAGGGCATCCAAAAAACAGGCGTAGTCATGGCGGCGGTTGATGAATGCCAGGCTCTTGTCGTGGATGGATTGCAACCCCAGTTCCAGCCAGAGATAGGTCTGTCCCCCAAGTCGGGCCAGGTAGTCGAGCACATCGTCGGGCAGGCAGTCGGGGCGGGTGGCAACGATGATACCGGCCACGCCTGGAACCGAGAGCGCCTCGCCGAACAGCGCGGCTAGGCGTTCGACGGAAGCATAGGTATTGGAATAGGCCTGAAAGTAGGCGATGAAACGCTTTGCCCGGTATTTGCGGCGCATAATCTCCTTGCCGTCCTCGATCTGGGCGGCCACGGACAGTTCGGGACGGATGCTGTAGGCCCCGGAGCCCGATCCGCCGCAGAAGATGCATCCCTCCCCATCCAGCGTTCCATCCCGGTTAGGGCAGGTAAAGCCGGCATCCACGGAGATGCGCTGCACCTTGCAGCCGAAGACGCGCTTCAATTCGTCGGAAAAGGTGTTGTAGCGTTTTGGTTGGGACATTAGTACCTTGGAACACTTGAATTAACGCATAGATAATCCCCTCCCCCCTTGCGGGGGAGGGTTAGGGTGGGGGGGAAGTTAGCCGTGAAATCTGCGTGTTGCAGCTTCACCCACCCCCCGGCCCCCTCCCGTCAAGGGAGGGGGAGTCAGTTTACAAGAGTTTTGCAAGAGGCTCATAAACCTATCATTTAGGGGTGACCATATGAATCTTTTGATCAAGAACGGCCGGGTGATCG
>PLYK01000116.1 GCA_003151775.1 Geobacter sp.
CGTCGGGTTCCAGCGCGAGGCCGTAGAGGTTCTTCAACCAGGCCTCGTCCATGCCGCGGACCATGTCGCGCGCCATCAGAGTATAGATGTAGCGGTCGGCGAGCACGACGAACCCGGCCTTCAGCGCCGGCAGGATGATGTTCTCAAGCTGGTCGGCGAAATCCGTCGCATAAAACAGGCTAAGCGTGGTGCGGCTCAGAATATTGCCCTCCTGCGCCCGCTCGAGCTCCTCGCTGACGAGCGTTGACCGTTTGAGCCCCACCTGCACGGTGGCATGGCCGCTGCCCTCGAGCCATTCGACCAGCATCTCGATTTGCGTGGAGCGCCCGGACCCGTCGGCACCCTCGACGACGATAAGCTTGCCGGCCAGTTGCTCCAGGTCAACGCCTGGAATCCCGTGCCCGTAGAAGCGCCGTTCGCTGCGGTGCGGGACGACAATGTGATTGGTGGCAACTCCTTTGATTCGACCGGTTCCTCCACTTTCGTCTTCTTGTGGGGCTCAGCCGGGGGTTTGGAAGGGGGCCGTTCCGCGCGGTGGAAGCTGGCCAGGTCCACCCGTTGCGTGACGAGTTCGCGCACCACGGCTTGCTGCTTCTCGACTAGCTGATTCGCATCTACTACAAGGAAGTTAAACTCCGTGCTCATGGCCAGGTACTGCTCCAGAATGCGCCCCTGAAAGATGCGAAAGCTTTCATACGGGTCGGTGGACAGGCGCAGGTCCATGCCCGCCTCGAAGTACTTCAACTGCGGCCGGCCATCCAGGATGCGCTTGAGCGACACTTCCAAATCGGACTTGAAGAAAAAGGTCAGGTCAGGCAGCGAAGCGAAGTCGTAGATGCCCCGCACCCATTCCGGCGGGCAGCCACGGACCACATCCCGTGCAAAGGCCGTGAAGATGTAGCGGTCGCACAAGACGATATAGCCGGCCCGCAACAGCGGCACCAGGTGCCTTTCGTAGCGGTCGGCGAAGTCCGTCGCGTGAATCAGGCTGAAGGTGGTTGGCGTCAACAGTTCGCGCTTCTTGCCCTTGCTGGTGGCGGACTTGACCAACTCGGAGGAGTTCCACTCACTGAAATAGACCTTCAGCCCCTGCAACTCGAGCCAGCGCTTCAGCAGGTAAATCTGGGTCGATTTCCCCGAGCCGTCCAGGCCCTCGACCGCAATCAGCCGGCCCGGGAAATTGAGTTCGGCAAACGTTTTCATTGACAACACCCGCAGGCTAAGCCGGCCTTCGCCAAACACAATAGTTTTCTCGCACACACATTGTCCTGAAGCCCAATGGCTAAGAAAGAGTGAAGCTGCGTTCCTCCATCGCCGGCAGCCTGGTGGAGCAGCACGTTACGCTGCGATAACGACCAACGGCCGCCAGGCAAGTTAGCCTGCCACCTCTTCAGACGTAGCCGCCCGGAGGAGCTGGAGATACGCCTCGTTTAGGCTGCGGGCTGCTCGAATTGGAGTTCGTAGAGTTTTGTATAAACCCGGCCTGACCGTAGCAGTTCGGCGTGGGTGCCCGTTTCGACAATGCGGCCCTTGTCCAATACCACAATCAGATCGGCCCTTTGCACGGTGGAAAGGCGGTGGGCTATGCAGATCGTCGTGCGGCCCTGCATCAGCTTTTCGAGCGCCGCCTGGACGATCCTTTCGGATTCAGTATCCAGCGAGCTGGTGGCCTCGTCGAGGATCAGGATCGGCGCGTTCTTGAGGATAGCCCGGGCAATGGCCAGACGGCGCACCTGGCCTCCGGAGAGCTTCACCCCTCCCTCGCCGGCCGGCGTATCATACCCTTGTGCAAGGGCGGCGATCTCGTCGTGAATCCCCGCCATGCGGGCCGCAGCAACCATTTCCTCCTCCACGGCCCCGGGCCGGGCGATCAGCAGATTCTCACGCAGGGTTGCGTTAAACAAAAACGGCTGCTGGCCGGCAACCGCCAAAAGCCTTCGTACGTCTTCGCCGTCATACTCCCTGATTTCCCGTCCTGCCAGGATTATGGAACCGCTATCATACTCCCGGAAACGGAGCAGCAGGGCCAGCAGGGTGCTTTTGCCGGCGCCGCTTACCCCCACCACGGCCACCTTGCGGCCCGGTGACAACTCCAGGTCAATCCCCTCCAGGGTTGCAACCCCATCCCCATAGCTGAAACCCACCCCGCGCAGGCTGATAGCAGCGTTCGCCGGCAACGGCGAAGGCTTTTGGGGCTCACTGACCGCCGGGGGTTCGTCCACCAGGGAGAATATCCGCCGGGCGGCCGCCAGGGTTTGCCCCAGCAGCAAAAAGGCGGGAGGCAGCGGCAGGACCGCCTCAAAGGCGGCCTGGCAGAAGAGCCCCAGCATGACCATCTGCGGCCCGCTCATGGAACCGGCGCGAACCAGGGGGATCGAGATCACCAGAGACAGCCAGAGCGCAAGGCCGGAGCAGAGCCCCACCCCACCGGCAGAGATACCCGCCAATCCGGCAAGGCGGGCCTGATCGGCCAAAAGGCGCCGGTTAAGCTCCTCCACCCTCTCTTTCTGGCGTCCTGCAGCATCGTAGGCCAAAAGTTCCTCCATCCCCCGCAGGCCATCCACCACGGCCGTGCGCAGTTCCGACGAAGTCCGTGTCACCCGCGCACCCGGCTTACGGCCCAAAAGGTGAACCGCCAGCGGCAGGAAACCGCCGGCCAAAAGCAACAGCAAAGCGGTCGCCAGGGCAACTGCAAAGCTGAAATGCCACAGGAAGAGGATGAACAGCAGGCAGGCGAACAGTGCGGTCAATACCGGCGCCAAAAGGCGCAGGTAAAAGGTGTCCAGGCAGTCGATGTCGGCCCGGATGCGGCTCAGGAGATCGCCACTGGCGTAACCCTCCAACCGGGCCGGGGCCAGCGGTTCGACGCGGCGAAAGATCCAGACCCGCAGGCCCGCCAGGAGCCGCAGTGACGCCTGATGGCTGACCACGCGTTCGGCGTAGCGCCCAAGGGTGCGTAGAATCGCGAGGGCGCGGATGCCGGCCGCCGGATAGTGATAATTGATGGGGATACCGCTGATCCCGGCAAGCGCCATGGCGGCGATGAACCATCCCGACAGGGCCAGAAGCCCCACATTGGCCAAAAGCGTCACCAGGGAGAGTCCAAGGGCGGCCACCAGCCAGGCGCGATAGGGCCACGCCAGTTTCAGAAGGCGGCATACATCCCTCATGGTCCCTCCCCCGCAGCCGCCATCCGGGCGAACAGCCCGCCCGCCCCCTTCAACTCTTCGTACCCCCCCTGCTCGACGATCCTTCCTTCGTTCATGACAACGACCCGATCGGCATCCTCCAGGGTGGCCAGGCGATGGGCAATGGACAGCACTGCACGGCCCCGGGCAAGTTCATTGAGCGACTCGCGGACCATTGCCTCGGAGCGGGCGTCCAGTCCGGCGGTCGGCTCATCGGTGATGATCAGGGGGCTGTCCTTGAGGAATACCCGTGCCAGGGCAATGCGCCGCGCCTGCCCGCCGGACAGTCCGGCCCCCTGTTCGCCGATGACGGTATCCAGCCCCTGGGGCAGGCGGGCGATAAATTCCTCGCAGCGGGCCAGGCCGGCAGCCCGGAGAATGTCCGGGTCAGCGGCGTCCCGGCGGCCCAGGCGGATATTGTCGCGCATGGTGCCGTGAAAGATGTGCGGACGCTGGGGAACCCAGGCCACAAGACGCCGCCATTGGTCGGGATCGCATTGTGCCAGGTCCACGCCGTTGACCATCACCCTGCCCTGTTCCGGCAGGGCAAAGCACAAAAGCAACGCCGCCAGGGTACTTTTTCCCGCCCCGCTCGGCCCCACCAGGGCCACCCGCTCGCCCGACGTCAGGGAGAGCGTGACGCCGTCGATAGCGGGAGCTGAATCCGGGGTATAACGGAAGCTGACATCTTCGAAGCAGATCCTAAGCGGGGTGATGGCGGGCAGCGGGCAAGGCGCCAGGGGTCGGGGGGCGACCGGGGTATCCAACATGCTGAAGATGCGCTCGGCCGCTCCGATGGCCTCCATGCGGGCGTGGTAGTAGTTCCCCATCAGGCGCAGCGGCAGGTAGAATTCAGGCGCCAGAAGGAGCACGGTAAAACCGTCCTGAAAGGCCATGCCCCCCTTCAGGAGCCGAAAGCCGATGATCACAGCCATCAGCGCTACGCTGACCGTGGCGAAGAACTCAAGGACCAGCGCGGAGAGAAAGGCGACGTAGAGCACCGACATGGTGGCCAGGCGGTAGTCGTCCGAGATGCGGGCGATCATCCCGGCCTCGCGGCGCGAGGCGTTGAACATGCGCAGGGTGGCCAGGCCGTTCACCCGGTCGAGAAAATAGCCCCCCAGGCGGGCCAGGGATTGCCACTGGCGCTGATTGAGCCGTTCGGCGCCGCGGCCGATCAGGATGGTGAAAAAAGGGATAAAGGGGGCCGTGAACAGCATGATCCCGGCCGAGATCCAGTCGGCCGGAACAACCGCTGCCAGGATGGAGAGCGGCACCATGGCCATTACGGCCAAATGGGGCAGATAACGGCTGTAGTACCCTTCCAGCGCCTCCACGCCGTCCACGATCACCGTGGCCACCTCGCCGGCCCGGTCTCCCTTGAGCCGCAAGGGACCGGCATCCAGCAGGCGCTGGAAGAGATCGTTGCGCACCTCCTGACGGATAAGGGCCGAGGCCGCAAAGGCGACCCGCTCCGAGGCCCAGGAAAGTGCGGCCCTCACCAGCATGAGGGGGGGAAGCCGGAGCAGTTGCGGCAGCACCTCCCGGTAACCGGCGCCGTTTACCATGACCCGGTGCACAAGCCCGGCCACGATCAGGGCCTGGGCGATCAGCACGAAGCCACCCGCAATGCCCAGCCCCACGGCCAGCGCCAGTGTCGGTTTCACACGGTTCTTGAGGAGGTTCAAACGTTGTTCGGGTGAGGGTATTTCAGGGGCTTTTGTGCTCATAAGGAGGCTAGCAATAATAAGTTGAACAAAATTGCGCTCGGATTTTGGTCAGATTTGGCTGAAGCGATTGAACAAAACCGGAGGCGTAGCAGGGCTACGTCGAGGATTTTGTGATTGAGCTGCGGTCAAAGATGGCCGGAAGATGAGATGCAAGATGTTCATGTTATTGTTGTTAGCCTCCTAAGGGTTGTTCAGGCAAAAAACGCCGCGCCGGCGCGCAGCTTCGAACAGGGCGATCCCGCCGGCCACCGAGGCGTTCAGGGAGGCTACGCCGCCGTGGAGTGGGATCGACAGGACTATGTCGCACTGCTTGCGCACCAGCGGGCGAATCCCCTCCCCTTCGTTCCCCACCAGCAGGGCCACCTTGCCTGAGAAATCCACATCGTAGAGCGACTGCCCGGCCTCGCCGGCCAGGCCGTAGACCCAGTAACCGCCATCCTTCAATATCTGGAGGGTCTGGGCCACGTTGGTCACGAGGGCAATCGGGATGGTCTCGACCGCACCGGACGAGGCCTTTTCCACGGTCGGAGTGACGCCAGCGGCACGGTCCTTGGGGATGATGACGCCGTCACAGCCGGCGCAGGCCGCGGTGCGGATCAGCGCCCCCAAGTTATGGGGATCCTGGATGCCGTCCAGCACCAGCAGAAAACCGCTGCGCCCCGCAGCATCGATGCCGGCCAGCAGGTCGTCCAGGTCGGCATAACGGAAGGGCTCCACCAAAAGCGCAATACCCTGGTGGTGGCTGGAGGCGCATAGCTTGGTCAGGTCGTCGCGCTCGCGCCGGTGAACCGGGACGCCACGATCTTCGGCCAGCTTGAGGATCTTCTCAAGGCGATGGTCGGTTGCGGAGGATTGCACATACAGCCCGAAGGCCGCGCGCGCGCCGCGCAGGGCCTCCCTGACCGGATTGACGCCGAAAACCAGTTCGCCCTTCATGGGCAGCCCCCGGCGATCTCATCCACGATCTTCCGGGTTGCGGCCACCGGATCTCCGGCCTTGGCGATGGGCCGGCCGATCACCAGGTAATCGGCTCCGGCCGTGACAGCCTCAGCCGGGGTCATGACGCGCTTCTGGTCGTCCAGGGTGGAGAACGACGGCCGTACGCCGGGGGTGACGATCAGGAAATCCGGGCCGCAGGCCGCGCGGATCGGCCCGATCTCCAACGGCGAGGCAACCACGCCGTCCATGCCGGAATCCTTGGCCAGGCGGGCCAGACGGACGACCATCTCTTCCACCGGCCGTTCGATCCCCACTTGGCGCAGGGTTTCAACCGTGGACGAGGTCAGGATGGTCACGGCCAGGAGCCGGGGCCGCTCGCCGCCAAACTCCTTGCGCACCGCAGCGGCAGCCGTTGCCATCATCTCTGCGCCTCCCAGGGCGTGCAGGTTGGCCAGTTGTACCCCGAGCCGGGCAGCCTCGACCATTGCCCTGGCCACGGTATTGGGTATGTCGTGGTACTTGAGGTCGAGAAAGACCCGCCCGCCGTGACGCTGCACGGTCCTGACCGCCTCGGGGCCGCAGGAGGTGAATAACTCCTTGCCGACCTTGAACATCCCCACGTGACCCGCCAGTTGTGCCGCCCAGCGATCAATGTCGGCCAAGCAGTGCACATCCAGGGCAAAGATGATCTTATCGCGTGCTAGTTCGGACGTCATAGCAGATTCGCCGCCAGTTCCGCCAATTCCGAACGCTCGCCCCTGGTCAGGGTCACGTGGGCTGCGATCTTCTCCCCCTTGAACCTCTCCACCAGGAAGCTCAGGCCGTTGCTGGAAGAATCCACGTAGGGGTTGTCGATCTGGTAGGGGTCGCCGGTCAGGACGATCTTGGTACCCTCCCCCACCCGGGTGACGATGGTCTTGATCTCATGGGGGGTCAGGTTCTGGGCCTCGTCCACGATCAGGTACTGGTTTGGAATAGAGCGGCCGCGGATGTAGGTCAAAGGCTCGATATCCAGAAGCCCCATGGCCATCAGTTCCTTGTACCCCTTGCTGTGGCGTTTCTCCGATTCGTGGCCCGAGATGAGCAGTTCCACGTTGTCGAAGATCGGCTGCATCCAGGGGGTAAGTTTTTCCTCGATATCGCCCGGCAGAAACCCCAGGTCCTTGCCCATGGGGAATACCGGCCGGGAAACCAGCAGGCGGTTGTAGACATTCTCCTCGGCGGTCTTGTGCAGGCCGGCGGCGATGGCCAGAAGCGTCTTGCCGGTTCCCGCCTTGCCCACCAGGGTCACCAGTTTGATGGCGTCGTCCATCAGCACGTCCAGGGCAAAGGACTGCTCGCGATTGCGTGCGAAGAGGCTCCAGATCCCCTCCTTGGGGACCTTGCGCACCGGGACGATGTGCCCGCTGACCGCATCGTAGCGGCAGATGGCGCTATGGGAGGGGTTGGTGCTGTCGACGATGGTGATGAACTCATTGGGGGAGAGCCCCTCCGGCGCCTCCAGCCAGTTCTGCCCGTAAAAGCGGTCCACGGCATCGGGAGCCATCTCGATGCTGCGGGTCCCGGAATACATATCCTGGATATCGATTTTGTCTGATTCGTAATCTTCGGCGGTCAGGCCGATGGCATCGGCCTTGATGCGCAGGTTGGTGTCCTTGGTGACGAATATGAGCTGGGTGTCGGGAAAGCGGTCGCGCATATCCAGTGCTACCGCCAGGATGCGGTTGTCGCCGCTGTCCACCCGCAGATCGACCGGCAGACGCTTGAGATAGACCTCGCTGAACAATACGACCCGCAGCAAGCCCTGGCCGGGGAGCGTAACGCCGGCAGCCAGCGATCCCTTTTCCCGCATGGTGTCGAGAATGCGCGAGATCTGGCGGGCGTTGCGGCCGGTTTCGTTCATGTCCTTCTTGAACCGGTCAACCTCTTCGATGACGGTTATGGGGATGATGATGTTGTTGTCCTGAAACTTGAACAGGGATTGCGGGTCGTGCAGCAGTACGTTGGTGTCGAGGATGAAGTTTTTCACGGAAGGCCTTTCTGTTGGGAGGATAGGTCAAAAACGCTTCATTCTGTGGCAGATTGTATGATTTTCACGGACGGCAGCATTCTACAACGGCATCGCAGAAAATAGCAATCTCTTCGCCCGTGGAGAACCAGCCCGGGCTCATGCGCAGGGCCCCGCCGGGAAATGTGCCCAGGGTGCGGTGCGCCTGCGGCGCGCAGTGCAAACCGGCCCGCACCGCGATGTCATGGCTGTGGTCAAGCATGAACGCCAGGGCCGCAGGGTCGGTTCCCGCAACCGTGAAAGAGAGCACGCTGCCCCGCAAGGCCGGATCGGAGGGGCCGTAGAGCGTGACATCCGGCAGCTCGGCCAAGCGCTCTGCGGCTAACGTGACCAGCCGGCGTTCCTTGTCCCCGATGACGGCAACGCCCTGCTCCAGGACGAACTCTACCCCGGCCTTGAGCCCCGCGATGCCGGGCAGGTTATGGGTCCCTGCCTCAAATCCCTCCGGCAGGGTCAGGGGCTGCTCCTCGGCAGTGGAACTGCTGCCGGTACCTCCCTGAAGAAGCGGCTTCAGGGGGACGGCCGGCGAGACATAGAGGAAGCCTGTCCCCTGGGGACCGTACAACCCCTTGTGGCCCGGCGCGGCCAGAAGATCTATGCCGGTCCTTTTCACATCGATCGGTTCGCTGCCCGCCGACTGGGCCGCATCCAGCAGGAACAGTACACCGGCCTCCCGGGCGATAGCCCCCATGCTGTCGATTGCCTGGATTGCGCCGCACACGTTGGAGATATGCGCAAGGGCGATCATACGGGTGGCGGGCCGCAGAGCGCGTCTGACATCGGCGGGGTCCACCATGCCCGTGCCGTCGCCCCTGACGACGGTCACCTCCACGCCCGATGCGCGCAAGGCAGCCAGGGGGCGCATCAGCGAATTGTGCTCCATGGAGGTGGTGACGACGTGGTCGCCGTGGACAAGGACGCCCCGAAGCGCCAGATTGAGGGCCTCGGTGGCGCTGTGGGTCATGATGATCCGGGAAGAGTCGGGGATGGAGAACAGGGCTGCAATCGCTTCCCGGGCCTGGAGCAGCAGGCGTCCCGCCTCCAGGGACCTCCGGTGCCCCCCGCGTCCCGGCGAAGCGCCGATCTCCCGCATGGCGTGCATGACCGCCCGGTAGACGGATTCCGGCTTGGGGTGAGATGTGGCTGCGTTATCGAGATAGATGGCCATGGGCAATTTAGGGCAGAATGGACGGCTGGCTGGAAAGCCAGGGAAAGAGCTTCGCCGCGCCGAAACGCGGATCTTGCGAACCGTCGAAGATCTTGGATGAAATGGCTTTTTCCTCGTTTGCGCCCCACCAGTTCTGCACGGCAACCACATCTTCCCGTCCGGCGTTGTAGAGATTGAAGCCGCCGTTACCGCGGAAAGCGCATCCCCAGACCGTTGCCCGGCCGTCCTCGATCCGCAGGGCGTCGTGGTCATTATCGGCAAAAAGAGACCGGTTGACCTTCATGCGGGCGGAGCCGAGATGCAGGGCCGTATCCTTGTTGCGCATGAAACGCGTCATGAAGATCAGGCCTTCTCCGCCCGTTACCATGGCTCCGTCGCCGTTCGACGAGATACTGCAGGAACTGATCCTGAGGCGGCATTCATCGGCCCGGATTCCCTGCCGGCCGTTGTCGGTCACGCTGGTGGACGCCAGGACGACCGACGAGCGGGACAGGAGCATGCCCTGGCGGTTCGTGCTCACGCTGCTGTCGCGCAGTTCGAATTCGCCGTCATGGACCTCAACACCCGTCTCGCAGTCTGAAAAACTCGACGCCTCGACGCTGACAACGCTGTCACGCAGGGCAAGCCCTGTTTTTGAGAGGAAGACCCGCGCCGACTTGGCGGTAAAGGCCGAAAAATGCGCTTCAAGGCCTGTTTCCGCCCCTTCGACGGCAGTATGTTCAAACTGGTTGTGCTTTTCGGTGGAGAGCAGCAGGATACCGCCCCAGTCGCCTTTGACCGGTGTGGGGGCGTCCGCGGAGAACAGGATCGGGCGTTCGGCCGTGCCGATACTCTGGATGCGTCCCATGACAACCAGGCGGGCCTTCCTGAGACCGCCCTCAACCCGGGCAAAACGCACGGTCGTCCCCGGTTCGATGCGGAGCGTCGCCTGGGGGGCAACCACCAAAGCCCCCCTGATCAGCACGGTTCCGCGCCAGGTCACGTCTTCGGTGAGGGTCGCATTTTCGTAACTTAGCCCGGTCCGGTCATCGAGAGTTTTTTGGGGGGGTGATTGCGGGCCGTCAAAGGCATATGAGGCCGACGGGCGGGCCGGCTCAAGGGGGACAATGCCCTGGAGCCGGGCAGACATGGCGCTTCTGTCGAGCGGGCGTTCCTCACCCGCAACAAATGTATTCCGGCAACCGGCCAGGGGCATGATTGCGAGGCAGATGCCGATGACCCGGAAAGCAAGGTTGTTCACATGGCGCTCCATTCGGTGATGAGCTGGTTCTACCACACATACAGGGATGCTGTAAATTTTTTGTTCATTTCAGCACGTTAGGTTTAGCGTAAATATTATATTGACTTGTCATATATGTTGTGGTTTATTTTCCTTGTTCCACCAAATATTGTGGTTTTGTGCGAGTATTCCAATCTACCCCCAATTCCTCAAAATAACTCGATTTTTTCACGCCACAAGGAGAACCACCCATGAAAAAGGAACCATCCCATGACATAATCCCCGACCTTTCCAAAAACGCCGCAACCGTCCTTGAAAAGCGCTATCTGAGGCGTGATGCCGAGGGCAAGGTGCTGGAGACGTCTGCCGACATGTTCCGCCGGGTGGCCGAAACCATTGCTGCTCCTGATAAAAAGTTCGACAAGAAGGCCGACCTCAAGGGCCTGGCCGACACCTTTTACCGCATGATGACCAGCTTTGAATTCCTTCCCAACTCCCCGACCCTGATGAACGCCGGCCGCCAACTGGGACAACTCTCCGCGTGCTTCGTTTTGCCGGTGGGCGACTCCATGGAAGAGATCTTCGACGCGGTCAAGTTCACCGCCCTGATCCACAAATCGGGCGGTGGCACCGGTTTCTCCTTTTCGCGCCTGCGCCCGGCCAACGACGTGGTCAGCTCGACCACCGGCATCTCCAGCGGACCGCTCTCCTTCATGCGGGTGTTCGACATCGCCACGGAAACCATCAAGCAGGGCGGCACGCGGCGCGGCGCCAACATGGGCATCCTGCGGGTCGATCATCCCGATATCATGAATTTCATCATGTGCAAGGCCGACCAGAGGCATCTCAACAACTTCAACATCTCCGTCGGGTTGACCGAGAAATTCATGCAGGCCGTGGAGCGGGACGAGGAGTACGACCTGATCAACCCCCGGGACAAGAAGGTCAGCAGCACCCTGAACGCCCGCAAGGTCTTTCACCGTATCGTGGTGCAGGCCTGGGAAAACGGCGAGCCGGGCATCATCTTCCTTGACCGCCTCAACCGCGACAACCCGACACCCCTGGTAGGCGAGATCGAATCCACCAACCCCTGCGGCGAGCAGCCGCTGCTCCCGTACGAATCCTGCAACCTGGGCTCCATCAACCTGGGAAAATTCGTCAAGGACAATACCGTTGACTGGAAACGGCTGAAAACCGTCGTGCATGACTCGATCCGCTTTCTGGACAACGTCATCGAGGCCAACAACTACCCCCTGCAGCAGATCCACGACATGACCCACGCCAACCGCAAGGTTGGCCTGGGGGTCATGGGGTGGGCCGACATGCTGATCCTTTTGGGGGTGCCCTACAACTCCGAAGAGGCGATCAAGCTGGGCAAAAAGGTGATGAAGTTCATCAACGACGAGGGACATCTGGCATCCCAGGAGTTGGGCAAAAAACGCGGTCCCTTCCCCAACTTCAAGGGTTCGGTCTTCGACAATAAAGGCGCGCCCCCCATGCGCAACGCCACGGTCACCACCATAGCGCCCACCGGCACCATCTCGATCATCTCCAACGCCTCCTCCGGCGTGGAGCCGCTGTTTGCAGTCTCCTACATCCGCACCGTCATGGACAAGAACGTGCTGGTCGAGGTCAACCCGATCTTCGAACAGATCGCCAAGGAGCGCGGTTTCTATTCCGAGGCATTGATGAAGAAGATCGCCGAACACGGCACCCTCCATGACATCCCCGAGATACCGGAGGATGTGCGCAGGGTATTCGTCACCGCCCACGACATCACCCCGGAAGACCATATTCAGATGCAGGCCGCCTTCCAGCTCTACACCGACAACGCCGTCTCCAAGACGGTCAACTTCCCTAATTCGGCCACCATGGACGACGTGGAAAAGGCCTACATGCTGGCCTACGAGACCGGCTGCAAGGGCGTCACCATCTATCGCGACGGTTCCCGCGACGAGCAGGTGCTCACCACCGGCAAGAAAGAGGAACAGCAGGCCGTTGTCGCCGCCACGCCGGTGGAAGGGGAGAAGAAGGCCGTCAAGCGCGACCGTCCCAAGGCGCTCAAGGGGTGGACCTACCAGATGCAGACCGGCTGCGGACCGCTCTACGTGACCGTCAACGAGGACAATTCCGGCCTGTTCGAGCTCTTCACCACCATGGGCAAGGCCGGCGGCTGCGCCGCATCCCAGAGCGAGGCCATCGGCCGCATGGTCTCCCTGGCTTGGCGCAGCGGCGTCCAGGCCCGCCAGGTCATCAAGCAGCTCCTGGGGATCTCCTGCCACTGCCCCTCCGGATTCGGCGACAACCGCATCCTCTCCTGCGCCGACGCCGTGGCCAAGGCCATCCAGGCCCACATGGCGGCCAACGGCTACGACGTCAGCGCCGAGACCGCCACCCAGGAACGGGGCGCCTGCCCCGATTGCGGCGGCATCGTGGAGCACGAAGGGGGCTGCTCGGTCTGCCGGGTCTGCGGGTATTCGGAGTGCGCCTAACCGTCTTTGATTATACTTCCCCCTTTGACAAAGGGGGATCGAGGGGGATTTGATCTTGACTCTAAACCGGCGCCGCGGAATTATTCCGGGCGCCGGTTTGCGTTTGAGAAGGCTGATGAGTGAGGTCGGCATTCCGCATGTTCTTAGGTGATTTGTTCCGTTTAGGTTGATCACCGGTTCACTCGCACATACGCGTGAACCGGTCAATAACGAATTATACATATCAGATTAAAAATCGGAAGGAGCAACAAAATGAATTACCGAATCCCCGACATACAAATCCCAAAATTGCCAGAAATTACCCCAATTTCTCATTACGTAACGGGAGAAGCATCATTCGCTGCTCTGAAACAGGCGGTCAATGAACTCATAAGCCTTGCCCCTGAAGATCATGACATCCTGATTCAAGCATTCAACATCTTCGTCACTGAAATCAGATATGTCGGACCACATACCTTTATTCTCCGCGGCTTCAACCAAGACGGCCATGACACTTTTGTCGTCTGTCATTACTCACAGCTCCTTGCTCACGTTGTATATCTTCCGAAGCGTCAAGAGAAAAGAACAATTATCGGATTCAGATAGTGATTGATTCGAAAAGGGCATAACCACGGCCTTGAACGCAACCCGAAGCCGGTCAAGGCCGGACCCCGTTGAACAAGGAGGTAAAAATGAAAGCTCTATGGACATGGGGAGGAATATTTTTTGGGCATCGCGATGGCGATAACCTCTGGACACATGATGGCTATCATGTTGGGCGTTTTGAGGGTGATGAAATATATGGTTCAGATGGTCGTTACTTGGGTGAGATAATGAACAACGACCGCCTTATTACATGCCTGAGCAAGAAGAGTTGGCAGAGGGGAGGATTCTCAGCGTATGCCAGCCGGCTTGGTTTCGTTCCATTTGTAAATTACGTCGGATATGTAATGTATGCCGGATATGAGGATTTTCCGGCTCCCAACAAGATAAAACGATAATCGAAATCTCGTTCGTTAAATGAACAAAAGGGGGATCTACATTGTCAAAAGTGAACAAGCCTGCATCTATTACGAATCAGTTGTCAGCATCGTACGCCGACTTTCAAATAGAGGTAGAGTTTGAAGACAAAATATATGAAGCTCAGTGCAATATCATCGCGTTACCTGATTCGTTCTAATTCGCGGCTATCGCGGTCCCTAAGCGGAGTCGAAGGGTCAACAGGCTGAAAGCCCACGCTCCAATAATGTGCTTAACAGTTACAATTTTTCTACCAATTGAACCCGACACCGGACCAGTAGGGGCGATCCCAACGGGTCGCCCTGATTGTTCGAGTCGCCCGTCTTTTGGTCTACCGCATATTCCACCATTGCTGCCACTTGCAACAGGGCGAGCCGTTGGCGTCGCCCCTACGGACAGACAAGAATGGTTTTTATGGCTAGCCGCGAATTAGAACGAATCAGGTCGCGTTAACGGCTTATGACAGATTTCGTTGCCGAATTTGTTATAGCAACCTACCGCCATTAACATTTGGCACTTATTCATCTTCAACTTTGTCAAAAGCGAGAGATGATGCTAAACGTGAATTCATAAAATTCCTCTCCGACTTATCAAAGGAAAGACGAATCCCTAAGCGGAATGCATAACAACGGGCCGCCGCGGTGATGGAAGAAGTGGACGTCCAACCAGGCGGCGGCAGACTGTCTTCGCTACGTTACGCCGCTATGCCCCCACGACGTTGAATAAAGAGATTTGATATCAGTCAATTAAGGGATGTATGACATGAACCTTCAGGCGCTTTTTGATGACATCGATCTAACCCATATTGAGCATTATATTGTAATTTCACAAGAAGAGAACCTACAGCTAGATTTTAAGGCAGTTAATCGAGCAGACTTTACACATAGTGATGACAAAAGGAATTTTGCAAAAGCTCTTTCCGGGTTTGCAAATTCTAGTGGAGGTCTCATTATTTGGGGAGTAAATGCACGAAAAAATTCACAAGGCATCGATTGTGCGACTAAGATATGTGAAATTGTACCAGTACGGCTTTTCTTGGCTAGACTGAATGAATTCACTGGAATGGGCGTTTCACCAATAGTAGAGGGAGTCAAACACAAGATAATAGAGACTTCGACTGATGGAGGGATTGTCGTCACTTATATTCCAGAAAGCGACGCAGGACCACACATGGCCAATCTAGGTGAAGATCGTTACTATAAGCGCAGTGGAGATAGTTTTTATCGGATGGAGCATTTTGATCTTGAGGATATGTTTGGACGTAGGAAAAAACCCAAATTAAAATTGATTCCTACAATTAAAGGTCGAGGGACTAATGCTAGGGTCATCCTCAGTATCAGAAATGATGGCAGAGCCTCCGCAAAAGCTCCTTATCTTGCATTCAATGTGAACTTACCATATAAATTTGACCGATACGGTATTGATGGAAACATGTATCATGGGATGAAAATGCTGAGACATACTGGCCCCGATCTACCATACAGGTTTGGAGAAGACACCGCTTTTGTAATCCATCCCGGAATTACTCATGATGTGACATCGATACATTTGGGTCTAAATGCAGAGAACCCACCTGATAGAGACTTGGAAATATTATACATTCTAGCGGCTGAAGATATACTTCTTGAGTCAGGACGTCTCGTTGTCCCGCTCCTAGAACTTTCATAGAACATCCAACATGCATTAGGCCGGATAAGCCGATCACTGGCTGGCCCGTTGACAAAGAATAAAGGCGACTATATCGAAGAAAATGGGGACTGATTTATTTTTCATTCAAGGGCAATAAATAGATCTGTCCCGAATTATCCTTGTTTTGAAAGGGAGTCGAAGTGACAGAAATAAATTTATTTAAGTTTCGTCCTATCAACAAGTATCTTTTTGACTCTCTTGTCAACGTAGAGCTTTATTTCCCAAGTCCAAATGAATTAAATGATCCTTTTGACTGTCGGCTTGATATAAACAAATCCCTTCATAGTGCTATTTTACAATCAGAATGCGACATTAAGAATGTCATTAATAAGCTTCTTTGTAATAACGATGCTATAAAGTTCTTAACCAATGCCATCGCTAATCATGGAGTTTGTTCCTTTACTACCGCAACAAAAAATTCAGTTCTGTGGTCTCATTACGCCGATCAGCACAAAGGAGTTTGCCTTAAATATAGCTTCCCGAAAACAGGTATTCTATTTGGCGACATTATAGGTTTCACTAAAGTTACGTATCAACAAAACTCATTGACCGATTGGATTAAATACAACATACCTAATTTTCAGTCCGAAGGTGAGTTTAAAAAAGTTGATTTTATGATCGAGCTTGCTAAAAACCTTTTAGGTATGAAAGATGTATGTTGGGCATACGAACAAGAATATAGGTTGATAAAGGAACGTTATGGTTGCTTAAAATTAACAAAAGAACATTTGAAGGAGGTCTGTTTTGGCTTAAACACTTCAGAAGAAGATATCAGAACAATAAGAACCCTGATGGATTACTGTGGTTACAGTGTGATATTTTGTAAAATGATTAGAAATATTGAAGACTTCGGCATTACGGCTATAGATATTTAAGTTGCCCAGATAACCGGAGAGCCTTAAAGGGTCAGCCCTTGACACGAGACAATGACTCGAACTCACCCCAAGAATGTCTCATGTCAGGGGCTTGAACCTCAGCTTTTTCTCGAGATTTCGGGGGCTCCAAGGAGACTCTTTATCAATATCTGCGAGCGTAAGGGGGATGATTAATGGTGGATATCAAGGATTTTGCTGTTGGGGCACAGCCCCCACTAAACGCTGCTCAGGAAAAGCCTCTCATAGATAAAATAAGAATGTACACCGAAATTCTCAGAAAGGCCGTAAACGCAGGTCGTGTCCATCCTGAGGAATTACGAATGAGGATGGAAGGGGTAATGGATTGCCTAGTAAAAATATATGGGAAAGAAAGTGACCTGGGGCAGTTCTACCCCGCTAAGCATCTGCTGGGGAAGAAGACGCCACAGGAATACCTCGAAGTTGCTAGCTCTTTTATTCAAAGGGTTGATGCCGTCTTGGTTATTTTACAGAACGGTCCACCAGGATTCGCAAACCCATTACAATCATCAGGTCGAATTTTTATTGGTCACGGGAGATCGCCTTTATGGCGAGAGCTCAAGGATTTTATCCAGGATAGGCTTGGTCACTTGTGGGACGAATTTAATCGTGATGCCGTTGCTGGGTATAGCACATTTGAGCGGTTGTCGGAGATGCTGGAAAACGCAGGGTTCGCTTTCCTGATAATGACCGCAGAGGACGAGCATAGCGATAGCAGCTTGCATGCCCGCGAGAATGTCGTCCATGAAGTGGGGTTGTTCCAGGGAAAGCTTGGGCCTCGGAAAGCTATCATTCTTTTAGAGGAGGGCTGCAAGGAATTCAGCAATATCATAGGCCTCTGCCAAATTCGTTTTCCTACAGGCCGCATTTCAGCTACTTTTGAGGAAATCCGGAGAGTGCTGGAGCGGGAAAAAATAAGGCATTGAATCTAGTACCTAGTGTGCTCGGCGAAAATGGATGTCTCGGAGGGAGAGCCTTAAAAGGTCAGCCCTTGACACGAGACAATAGACATAAATTCACCCCAAAAATGTCTCATGTCAGGGACTTGCTGCCCCTGGGGAATATTCGGGGGACATAATGCAATTTTTTTTCTCGGGGAATATTCGGGGGACATAATGCAATTTTTTTTCTCGGCAAAGCAATAATTACATTATGTCCCCGGATTAATTCCAATAATTCCAGCGACATGTTCAGTTCAATAGTTCATGGAAAGGAGAACATCATGTCAGAAATCGCATATACTTCAATCGTAAAAATTGAACATCTTGCCGTACCAAACAATAAGGCAACTCTTTCTCCGCATGGCGAAACGGTCCTATTTGGAGTACACGACGAGATTGCAGAACATTACAAGATTGCCGCAGGTTCTTTTGAGCCACATGCTGCTACCCTCGATTATATCGTTGCTTCAGCGGGCGGCTGTTTAACTGGAACCTTCGGGGGAGCGCTTGCAGTGAGGGGAGTAGTTTTGGGGGAGCATGGCCTGACTGCTGATGTCCGAGGTGAGATAGAGCGAGAAGATGACAATGTGCTCGTTATCAAGCGGATACATGTTGCCTATCATCTTTCTACTCCAGTTGAATTCAAGGAGAAAGTTTTCCGAGCGTACGAGGTTCACGCACCTAAGTGCCCAGTATACCGTTCATTGACGCCCGGAATAGCCATAACCACCGAACTTGATTGGAAAGAGACTCCATCTTAGCCGCACGATGAGGTGATTCCGTGACCCGCTATATCCTGGCCTGGTTCCCCATGCTGGGGAATATTCGGGGGACATAATGCAATTTTTTTTCTCGGCAAAACAATAATTGCATTATGTCTCCGGATTAATTCCCGGATTAATTCATTCTCTCGTCATTGATTTGGTAGGTAGTGAAATAACATCCGAGGAATAGGAGAATTTATGGCAACAGACCCAAAAGCAACTAATCCCGTCTCTCCCACCGATACGCAGGATAGTTACTTCCGATTTCATATTCCACACCTACATCTCTGTTCTGTCTTCGGAGATGACTGGTTCTCACTGAAGGCTGAATCTTTCGCACGTTTTTTTGGGACACCCGTATTCCTCGTTGCACAAACGGTAATAGTAGCCATCTGGATTGCGATAAACGCTTTTGGCTTTACCAAGTTCGACGTTTATCCTTTTATTCTGCTGAACCTCGCTTTCAGTCTCCAGGCAGCCTATGCAGCTCCACTTATCTTGCTTGCCCAGACACGACAGGCAGACCGTGATAAGGCGCATGCCGATGCAGACGCACAACATCGGGAAGCTCTTGCTGCAGCTGCTGAACAGCGCCAAATGCTGGCTGCAGAACAGGGAACCCAGATGATGGAACTACTTCAGCAAAATACTCAACTGACCGAACTCGTAAAAAACTTAAGCCAACGTATTGAGACCCTGACCATTGAGATGCATGGCAAGGTAATTCAAGGCATTACAACGTCTTGAGCGTAATTTTTTTATGTCATAAATCTATATGGGAATATTCGGGGGACATAATGCAATTTTCGGGTCTCTGAATTTGGGTGTGGAAATGCAAAAGGTGACAATATTGTCCAGTTTGAATTATAGTGTTATTAGTCCGCACATGGGACTTCGTATCGGCGGACAAGACGCAACCTTGCCGAATCGAACTCAACATACTGCACTATAAAGGGATAGTGCCCCAAAAGGATTTCGCAAGCGACCGGGCATCTGCAAATCTGAAGTGGCAAGGTAGGATGAGAGCGATACCGCTAGGCTATCGAGAAGCACTTTATCGAATTTATACCGAATTCGCCCGTCTCCCTGACACACCAGTTGCATTTGAAAGAGATCAAGCTTGCTGCGCAGGTTGCCAACGACCCGCCGACGCACCAGCATGTAGTCTCTTCGGACGATGTAGCCGATGAAGTCGATCCCGTTGGTCACCGGCGCAAGGCGGTGGCGCTTGTTGTTCAGGGTTAGAAGGAGTTCTCGTTTGAGGAAGGTCTCAATCTCTCCATCCCACCGAAGCAGCTCGTGTTTTGGCTGCCCCCGCTTCGTACAAATATAAATAATATTTTAGAAAATTGACAGATTGAATATCAATGATATGCTACATAGTAAACTCAAAGAGTAAACAGGTGTTCCGATAAAGCCTAACCTTTCGTGAGAAGGGGACGGAAAACCGCGGATCTTCAATCTGGGAAGATGGCCGGGTTGCCGAAGAATATACTTTCTTTGTGCGCACTCGGCCTTTTTTGTGTTCAAAATTCATCTTTGAGGGTCAAGTCGAGTTCTTTCGATGCTATCTTAATAAACTACCCCGCAGCAAGCTACGGGGTATTACAGCAGTAATTGATTACTCTCATCGAAACAAGCTTCGGGGAATTGTACCCGGAGAGATTAAATCTGAATTCAAAGTAGAATTCGAAAAGGTCTACTACACGCCCCATATTGTAGCGAAGGAGATGAGGTTGGCATAACTGGACCGGTGGCCCACTTCACAGCCCACGACGTACCACGATAGATGTTTTGCAGGGCCGGGATTTGTCCGCGGTGAGGACCAAATATGGAACCGAAATATGCAGGTAGAGGTTCCACGGCGTTGCAGCCTGTTTCTTCACCCAAAGAGATCGTTTGAATTCGGAGGTTAACGACATGATCACTCGTACTATTTACGAAAACTACACGGTGCAATCGGACCACAACGCCTCATTGTTACGCCGAGAAATCATTAATGACAAAAGACTGAAACCCTTGTATGAGGATTTCTTCAAGGCGCTTCTGGAGGATAAAGCGCTTAAACAACGTTATGATTCGGAACTCAAGAGGGGAATAGAGTTGCATTACGAGTCCACGAGCAAAATCGGTTTTTCTAAGGTTTTTCATGAGGGGGAGCAGACCATCATTTCGACCCCGATACAGGTCGGGAATCTGGCAACGAAGCAGGAAGGGCATCTGACGACATGCACCATCCGCCACAAGCCCTTTGCCTTGCAGGAGGAGATTGATACGAAAACCGGCAACGCTGCACAGCGCTATCTTGAGTATTACCTTGACGATATGTTTTTCCAGTCGCTGTTTCTCGGCGGACAAGGAGGCGATGATCACTTGGTGACGACATTCAACATAACATACGAGCTCCCTCCGGATAGCGAACTAGAAAACGAAGGCCAAATCAGAAAGTCGGCATGGAATCCGGTGAGTGTCGGGGGGTTGTTTACGATTACGAGCAGCATCGCCGTCAACCCGGAGGTTGAAAAAACCATCATTACTCTCCAGCGAATGGTTCAAGTCAATCGCCAATGGGATGCCGAACTCCCAGGCGAGGATGCAATGGAAAAGTTGTTCTATGACTTTATCAGGTTCGAGGCTTTTGAAATCAGGTATAGAGTGGCTGAAAAACCGAATCCGCGAGGGGGGGGGCGCAACGGAACGGAATTGGCGACAATCGATGAAACGGCAGAAGCGGCAGGCGAAGGAAGGAATCAACCAGCACAGCTTGAAGTGCCAGAGACGTTTCGAGCTGATTTTGACATGACGTGGACGCCCACGCGGAACATTCGCAGCAGTGATCTGGAATTAGGAGCGATAAGCGCACCGGGAGCTGTAACTTTGTCTGGAATGGCAGATCTGAAATGGATGTTTCATCTCAATTGGCATTGGCGGCGATTCAAACTGGACGATTTTAAGGCGGAATTAACCGTGGAGCCACAAGTCAGCGTTTCACTCGGGTTTGAGGCGGATATAAATTGGGAGGGCAATCCCATATTGCAGGAATTATTTGGACTCACGTACCCCATCTATTTTTGGGTAAGTACCTTTCCGGTAATGATTGATCTGAACGCCTCCTGGTCAGTTGGCACTCTTAAGAATGTAACCACAGATGCCCGGGCTACGGTCAAGTTCACCTTTAACCCTCCCGCTTGGGGGGTCAGTTGCACCTTTACGCCCACGCATACCACACCCTGGAATAGTGGATGGGTCGGACTTGACCAGATACAAACGGTTAAAATCGAACCCGATGCCGCCGTTAGAGTAAATGCCACACTTGGTCTCGAAGGTCCCGTAAAATTGGAGGCTCTAATCTATAAATTCGCCGGCCCATACGTCCAATTCATTCCAAGCCTAGAATTAGGTTGTACCGTCGATCTCAGTATAAATCCGCCGTGCTCCGGCACCTTGAGTGCATTCGGAGCTATTGATGGAGGCATTACCCTGGCGGGATGGCTGGCAGGATTGCTCAACCAGCCAAGCGGCGATATTTGCTTTGGTAAGCGTGATATCGGCAGTGTTGGCTTAGGCAATTTTCCGTAGTTAGTTTCGATTGAAAATAAAGGCATTGCCGTTTTCCTGGAAAGGCAATCTGGTGCAGTATGCAGGCCGGCTTCATCGAATTCACTCTCAGAAGAGTGAAGTTCAGGTCTATGACTATGTTGACAGCGCCGTACCAATGCTTGTTAAGATGCATGCCAAAAGGATGACAGGTTTCAAGGCAATGGGGTACGAGCGGAGAATTATTGAATAGCTTCCTTGCCGCGGCTGAGGCTTTCACGCCAGTATACAACTTTATTTTCCGCCCCTCGGAAAGCCCGAAAGAAGTCAGTATACGACATTATTTTACGGGGACATTAAAAGCATGGGGAAACATTGTCCGGGACGATCTGCCAGACCGAGGTTGTTGTTGTTCTCGTTGTTGATGTTCTGGTTGCCGTTGTTGGTGTTGAAGATCCAAGCGATTCTCGGGGAATATTCGGGGGACATAATGCAATTTTTTTTCTCGGCAAAGCAATAATTGCATTATGTCCCCGGATTAATTCATACGAAACTGTAAATGTGATTGTAAAACAATGTTATGAAGCAATTGGCGGTTTTGACAGCTAGTGGTCTCTGGGCCTGCCACCGTCATTTATGGTAGTTACGTTAAATATGACGGGTTCTACGGATGTATTTCACTTTATTTCGCACCCATCTGACCTATATTCCTCTGTTAAATCAAATTATTGTCCTCAAAACATCCACATACTAATTTCTGGTATGCAAGTTGCTGTTGTTAAGATTAGAGCACCAGATTCGTATTGACGCGAATACGATCTGCAGAACCTCTGTGTTTTGCTGCGCTTCGCAACGTGTATGGGGGCTCTAAAGAAAGTCGACTAACCTCATTCTTGAAAGGAGATAAACATGAATTACGAAGATCGCGATACTTATGGCATGTACAAAGCAAACCTGCACGGTGGACCCGGACCCATACTGATGGGCGCCAGCACTCTCATTGGAAACGACGTCTACAATCATAAAGGCGAAGATTTGGGGGACATCAAGGAAATCATGTTGGACACTAAGAGCGGCAAAGTGATTTATGCGGTGTTGTCCTTCGGCGGCTTCCTTGGTATGGGAGAAAAACTTTTCGCGTTGCCGTGGAGCGCGTTGACGCTCGATACAAAAAACAAGCGATTCGTGCTAAACGTGGAGATGGATCGCCTTAAACTTGCACCCGGATTTGATAAGGACAAGTGGCCTAACATGTCAGATCCGTCCTGGGCGAAGGAAATCCAGTCTTACTATGAGACCGAATCGCGTCCGCTTCTTTAGTAACTAAAGCCTGATATTCAAAGTATGTGGATAACCGCCGAACCCGTTCGGCGTCTGATTGAAGTACACCCTAAACTGACGCTAAAAACCGACACTATTCACGTCAGAATAGGGTCGGTTTTTGGTTTATCTGACACCTTTTTTTGAACATCTAGACCCTAAACTGACACAATTACCACTCATGGAATATTCGGGGGACATAATGTGGAATATTCGGGGGACATAATGCAATTTTTTTCTCGACAATAACTGCATTAAGTCCCCGGATTAATTGCATTATGTCCCCGGATTAATTCCATTATGTCCCCGGATTAATTCGGATTAATTCACGGGGAAGCAGAGGAAACCTGTCATGCAGATAGATCCGTCCCTTCACTCAACTGTGGATAATTACAAGATCCTTACTAATTTGGTGGTTCCGCGTCCGATCGCGTGGGTTACAAGCCTAAGCCAAGCCGGCGTCGTCAACCTCGCCCCGTTCAGTTTCTTCAATGCGGTAGGGAGCGATCCGTTGTATGTGGTCATCAGTATTGGTTGCCGCGACAATGGAACGCCTAAAGACACCGCACGAAACATTCTGGCCAGCGGCGAGTTCGTGGTGAATCTGGTGACCGAGGAGTTGTTCGGTGCCATGAATATTTCGGCGGCGGACTTTCCGCCGGACCAAAGCGAGCTGACCGCTGCAAATGTGCCCGCAACGCCCTCTGTTCGCGTCAAGGCGCCACGGTTGGCACAGGCACAGGCCAGTCTTGAATGCACGTTGTTCAAATCGGAGCCGATCGGAGCCAATACACTGTTTATCGGCGAAGTGGTGATGTTTCATGTCGCGGATCATTTGCTTGGTCCACGTATGCACATCAACAATTTCGCACCAATCGGACGGCTCGGTTCACCCTCGGTCTACTGCCGCACCACTGATCGTTTCGATGTTCCGCGGATCATTTACGAACAGTGGCAAAAGGACAACAATTGAGTGAATATTCGGGGGACAATACAATTAATGGATTTTCTGCCTCTCGATGATAAACCTCCAGCCTGATGAACCCCTTACTTGCGGATTCAACTTTTCCTCTCGTAGCATAAGAGGTTTATAGCTTGTTCAAAATTACCTGGGTGGTGTTGATGGCACCACTTTCATCCATCCGCTGGGGCATTCCCTGACATATGGATAGTATGCCTGAGAATCACTACAGTAATACCAGTATCCTGTCTGTGCCGGCTGTGGACTGGGCTGGACATACATTTCAGTTTCAGGTTGCTGAATAACAGGTGCAGGATAAGGGTAAGCATACGGATAAGCATACGGATAAGCATACGGATAAGACATCTCCATCAATCCCAGTCCTAAAAATTCAGCCCCAAGCATGGGACCCCAACCCCAGCCTCCTCCATGCCAGCCATAGCCTCCTCCATACCAGCCATAGCCGCCGCCATGCCCGCCATAGCCGCCGCCATGCCCGCCTCGGGCAGCATAACAGGGCGCAGTACATACCATGAGGATTGCAACGATAGCCAATGTTGTCCGAAGAAGCTTTTTCATGTCGGTCTCCTCTCTACAGCACATGTTTCCCTTTAAATATTATACGCCACTTTGCAGCCCCCCGGTGGTAAAATACTTTTCAGGTTGCGATACATTTCCGGAAGCTCACGAGCAAAAGCGGCCATCTGGGAAGCAAGCAAGGCAATTATCGGCGATTTGTCTTTAACCCACTTTTCGACAAAGAAAAGCTGAGGGGTCAGCAGCAGACATAGCGGCATTCAAAGCATGGAAGCGCATCGTTTAGAAGGAAATTGAGGGGTTAAAGCTACAAATTTCACGCCACAAATGAATCTATCGGATTGATGCTGCCATACGGTCAAAATCTGAACAACCCAGCCCGTGAACTGCGGAGCAGCATGAGAAAAGCGGTCTCGATGCTCCACCCCAACGTCTTTATCGGCAAGCCGGTAGAGGATATGCCCGATTTCCGCGATATAGTCATTCCGTTTGGTTCATCCGGCTATCTGCTCCGCTATCGGATAGCACATGATACCGTGCTGACCGTTGCCGTAAAACACGGCAAGGAAGCCGGTTTTTTTGGCCCAGAGGTTTATTGAACAAAATGTCCAAGGCACAATGCCGACCAAAAGTTTAATTCGCTTTTGCATTCAAGATGTCACATGTTTCAGGCCAGACCTTTGAGGTTTTCAAANNTCAACTTGAATGCAACTTGGAATAATAGCAGGTTTTAAGTCAAGAGCCAAAAGTCACCCTTGCCTGATGATAGGTGGTACTATACAATGATTTCAAAGATATCACCGAGGTAACAAAGATGGCTCGATCCAGGCAATTAGGGCTTAGGCTCGATGAGTTTATCGATTCCGTGGAACGGGGGTGGTACGAACTTCGATCCGGTCTTGATGAAGTCGTGGTGGAGAACGATGATTTTTTCGATTCCATCAGAAAAGAGCTGAGGAATGATAAAACATCAGGGTTTGCAAATTTAATCGCCGAAACAATAACATCCCGGAGAACGCTACACCATGCCCAAGGAACTGACCCACTGGCTGCTGGCCGACCGATCCCTGGCCGGGCTGGAAGACACGAGCCGCCTCTCTGTCCTTATTCGTGAAAACCGGGCACTCTACCTGGCCGGCGCGGTCCTGCCCGATACCCTAATGCACCTCTTCCGGGGCCCGCTCAGCCCGACAGCCCAGGCGTTGGCCCATCGCTTCCACGATTCCGGCGGCAACAGCTATGCGCCGCTGATCAGGATCGAGGAGGCCTATGGGGCAGAGGGTCTTCCGGCGGGGTTGCAGGCCTGCCTCCTGGGGGTCCTTTCCCACATGCAGACCGACATCGTCTTCCACCCTTTTGTATTTGCCCACAGCGGCATGAAGGACAACGGCCGCCACTACCGGGTGGAGACCGCCATCGATTGTCATTTTTCCCGACAGGGCGCCGTTTTCCCGGCAAAGCGGCTGGATGCCCTGATGACGGCCGCCGTCCGGGCCGAGCTTGTCACGGTAAGCGCCCTTCTGTTCGATCCCGATAGCGAACTGCCGCGCCGGGCGCTGCTGGAACGGGCTCTTAAACTCCACTGCCGCATCCAGGCCATGTGCGACAATACCTTCTGGAAACTCGTCGCCCGCCTGCTGGCCTGCCTGCCGGTCCCCCTGTTCAGGCATGCGCAGCACCTGTTCTACCCCTTGGTCCGGTCCGGGCAAAATCCAGTTGAACAGTTTGGGATCTGGCGCCATCCCGTTACCTGTGAGGAGAGATCCGAGATGCCTGACGATCTGGCGGAGAAGGTAGTGCGGCGCACCGTGGCGTTGTTCGAGCGGATAGACGTTCAGGGCGGCCTGAAGGACGCTCTGGGCGTCCCGCCGGGAGAAAACCTGCTGACCGGTCTTTACGGTGTCAGGGAGCAGGAGACGAAACAGCCTAGCTGCGGTTGAGAGTTGAAAGTCGAGAGTTGAACTCTCATCTCTCAACGCTCATCTCTCAACAGAGGATAATGCCTCCATGAACACGACCATAGCCTTTCTCAAAGAGCTGTTTCCTCCGTCAAGCCATGAACGACGCATCCTCCTGGTGGGCGGCAGTGTGCGGGATCATCTGCTGTGCAGGGAGGGTACCGATATCGACCTGGCAGTCTGCCTGGATGAGGCGGAACTGGTTGCCTGCGGCTTCCGCCGGGTGGAACCCAGGAGCACAACCCCCATCTGGTTCAGGCATGACCAGGCGTTCGGCTCGATAGAGGTAACGCTGCTGGCCGACCTGGTCGACGCCCTTAGCGTAGACCTTGTCCGGCGCGATTTTACCGTCAACGCCATGGCCATGACCCTGGACGGCGGGATCATCGACCCGCTGGGCGGCAGACGCGACCTGGAAGAGCGGCGGCTGGCGGCCTGTTCCTCACGCACGTTCAGGGATGATCCGCTACGCATATTCCGCGCCTTCCGGTTCGAGGCCGACGGTTGGAGGATGACCCCTGAAAGCGAGGCCCTCATCCGGGAGCAAGAGTGGCGGCAGCCGCTCTGCCTTGTGCCTGTGGAGCGTTTTTCGCGCGAAATGCTAAAAGCTCTGGAGACCGCGGAGCCGGAACGTTTTTTTGCGCGCATGGTCCAATTCAGCGTGGGCCGGGACTACCTGCCGGAGCTTTTTGCCATGCACGCCATCCCGGCCGGCCCGTTGCAGCACCATCCCGAGGGGGACCTGTTCAGCCACGCGGTCCAGGTGCTGCAACGGGTGGCCAAGCGCACCGACAACCCCTTGGCCCGGTTCTGCGCCTTTTTTCACGATATCGGCAAGCTGGACACCGGCCCGGCGCTCTACCCCAGGCATCACGGCCACGATGAAGCAGGTTTTGGAATGGCCCGCATATTGTGCGAACGCCTGCGCCTCTCCTCCGATTACCGCACGGCCCTGGCCTGGACCAGCAGGCTGCACGGCATGCTCAACCGATGGTATGAATTGCGGGACTCCACCCGGCTGAAGACGGCGCAAAAGGCCCTGAAGGCCGGGATTGGGGAGATCCTGGCGCAGGTTTCGGCGGCGGACAAGCCCGATGGATTGTTTGAAAGAGAGGAATGGGACCGGGCCGTTCGGGTTGCCGCAATGAGCGCCACGGACCTGGGGATCGACAATGCACGGCTGGAGGGGATAGCGCCGGAGAAACGGCCCGATTTCATCCTGCAGAAAAGGATCGAAATGCTACGGGGCGGGTAGCCACCCCTGTTTCACTCCGACATCTTCAGCCGGAATATCCATACCGCCGCCGCAAAGGTAAGAACGGCCGTGATCGCTACCTGGAGGGCAGAGTTCACGGGAAAGACGCCGCTGACCAGGGCGTGGCGGGCCCCCTCGAACAGGGCCGTGGTGGGCAGCGCCCTGACCCAGGGGACGATGTTG
The DNA here is from genome assembly GCA_003151775.1 of Geobacter sp. Classification (GTDB taxonomy): domain Bacteria; phylum Desulfobacterota; class Desulfuromonadia; order Geobacterales; family Pseudopelobacteraceae; genus Oryzomonas. The sequence continues at coordinate 27,842 of PLYK01000116.1, forward strand.
GCCGGGTAGGAGGAGAGCGGGAAGAACATGCCTGACATGAAGATCAGCGGCATGATGAAGATCGCCTCGACCCTGCCGATGGTCTCGGGCTTGTCCATGATCGTGCCGCAGATAACGCCGGCGCAGGAGAACAGGGCCGAGCCGGGTATCAGGAAGGCCAGGTACGCCAAAAGGTGCACCGGCGAGAAGCGGAACGGGGTGATGACGAAGATCACCAGCCCCACGGCCAGTCCCTTGATCAGGCCGTGGGATAAGCCGGACAGTATCTTGGCGATCACGATCTCCGAGACCGCGATGGGGGTGACCCTGTAGGATTCGATGGTAAACTGCACCTTCCGGTGGAACCAGAGGCTCCAGGTGCTCTCGCTGTAAGCCGCGTTGACCGCGGTCATGGTGATCAGCCCCGGTGCGATGAACAGGCTGTAGGGCACGCCGTCCACCGGGCCGATGTACCCCTTCATGCCGATGCCGAACGCCAGGTAGATGGTCAGCGGATAGGCCACCACCGCCGCCAGCTCGGAAAGGATGCTGCGCCGCAGGACCAGCATGTCGCGCCGCCAGATGGCAAAGGCCCCTTTGAACACTACTCCCTCACCTTCTCGCCGGTCAGGCTGAGAAAAACGTCTTCCAGCGTCTGTTCCCGCAGGGCGATGCGCCGTACCGGAGCGCCGTTCAAGGCGGTAACCACCTCAGAGAGGCATTCCCAGTTATTAAGCCCCACGCAGAGCGAGCTTCCGTTCACCTCGACCTCCCGCACACAGGCCATACCCCTGAGAACGGCCCCATACCGCTCGGCGTCCCCTCCGAATTCTATCAGGTAGAACGTCCCCCCGGCCAGGCGGTCCTTCAACTCCTGGGTGCTGCCCAGGGCGATCAGCTTGCCGTGGTCCATGATGGCGATCCGGCCGCAGAGCTGTTCGGCCTCTTCCAGGTAGTGGGTGGTCAAAAAGATGGTCATGCTGCCGGCAATGGATTTGATATAGTCCCACACCGCCCGCCGCGACTGGGGATCGAGCCCCGTGGTAGGCTCGTCCAGGAACAGCACCTGCGGCTCGTGCAAGAGCGCCCGGGTAACCACCAGCCTGCGCTGCATGCCGCCCGAATAGGTATCGGGAAAATCCTTCTGCCGGGCCGCCAACCCCATCAGTTCCAGAAGTTCGTCGATCCGTTTCCGGTAGTGCCTGGGCTCCATGCCGTGCAGCCGGGCATGCAACTCCAGGTTTTCCCGCGCCGTCAGGTAACGGTCCAGGCTGTTTTCCTGGGGCACCACCCCGATCAGCCGGCGGATCTCGCGCCCACAGCTTCGGGTATCCAGCCCCTCGATAAAGGCCTCGCCCGAGTTCTGGCGCATCAACGTCGTCAGGACGCGGATCAGGGTGGTCTTGCCGGCGCCGTTCGGTCCCAGCAGGCCGAAGATCGACCCCTGGGCCACTTCCAGGTCAAAGCTGTCCAATGCGGTCAGAGCGCCGTAACGTTTGGTAAGGCTATGGGTGGTTATGGCTGCGGGCATGGCTAAATAAAACCCTCCAACGGTCCGCCGTTGGCACCCAATGCTTCAACCTTCCGTTCAACTTCCGGGTCATCCTCCAACACCGGGGCATGGAACGGTTTCACCCGGGCGTCGATTACCAGGGGCCCGCTGCAACCCCAGTGCTTTGCGTGCAGTGAAGCGCCGATACCGTAGATGTCCGTGGCCGGGTTGGAGCGGGTGAAGGCCACCCAGAGGAAATTATTGAGGGTCGCCGCAGTGAAGGGGCTGTCATCGCAGATGACGATCAGGGGAAAGCCGTCGAAACCGGCCCTCTCACCATAGAAACGGCAGAACTCCTCTATGGCCGGGTCGCTCTCGCCCCTCCCCTGCCTTGACCGCGGCCCCTGGATCGCCAGGATGCCGGGCAGGCAGACCAGGGCCGGACCGAAACCGGGCGGCAGTTCCAGTCCGGCCGGCGCCTCGGTTGCCAGGCTGCGCCTTGGCGGACCGGCGGCTGCGATGACCACCTTGGACCCCTCGTTGAGCCCGGCGCCGCTGTAATCCAGGGTGTCGATGGTGGTGGCGGTCTGGAAGTGCAGGTCGGCGCGCCAGTCGGCACGCTCCAGCACGTGGCGGAAAAAGGCGGCAATGTCGTGGGTGTGCAGGCCGGGAGCGTCTTCATGGGCAGCGATGAACAGGTACTTGGCCAGGGAGAGCTGGCCCTGGCCAAGGATGGCGTTGGCAATGGTCAGAAGCTCCCGGGGCCGGCGCTCCGGCGCATAGGGGACATACCGCTCACTTGCCACGGCCAACAACAGCGGATGCACGCCGGCAGCGTCCACGGCATGCACCTCTCTGACGCCGCTGACCACGGTCGGGATCAGGGGACCGGTCAATTCATGGATAAAGGCGCCGAAGCTTGTGTCCTCCTGGGGGGGCCGCCCGACGGTGGTAAAGGGCCAGATGGCGTCACGGCGGTGGTAGACCGCCTCCACCTGGATGAAGGGAAAGTCGTGGGCCAGGCTGTAGTAGCCGAGATGGTCGCCGAAAGGGCCCTCCGGCAAGGTTTTTCCGGGATCGACCACACCGCAGATGCAGAAATCTGCCTCGGCCGAGACCGGCAGGTGTCCCGGCACGTGGGTCATGGGGATACGTTGGCCGCCAAGAAGTCCGGCAAAGGAGAGTTCCGGCATCCCTTCCGGCAGCGGCA